>JACZKF010000066.1 GCA_014860175.1 Desulfuromonadales bacterium
GCACTTCGGAGTTGACCTAGTCTGAATCCTGACGGGGATATATGGCAGGCACCTGCCAACTGTAATCATCTGACCTGCCAGAGGGCGCTTGGATTGGGTTATCCCATGCGTTACGAAGGGGTATTCAATGCGCTGCAAACCTTTTCCGACCTGGTCGGAGACATCCCGCTACACCCTCCTGGGTGCCTTGTTTGGATTCTGCTTTCCCCTCGGCTCCATCTTTTTTCTTTACCTGATCGGCGATCTCCCGGATGGGGGCGGACTGAGGATGCTCCTGGTCGAGGCCCACGCCCGCTATCATCTTCTCTATATCATCGACACCGCCCCGTTCTTTCTCGGCTTGTTTGCCCGCTTCGCCGGCATCCGGCAAGACCGGATCCGGCGTTTTTCCTCGCTTCTGGAGCAGGAGGTCGCCGACAAGACCGAATCGCTGCGGGCAGCCCTGGAGGAAGCGCGCAAGGCCAACGAGATGATCGCCCACCTGGCCGAGCACGACACCTTGACCGGCCTGTTCAACCGGCGGCGCTTCCAGCGGGATCTGGAATTCATGATCAACTACTCTTGTCGCTACCGACACTCCTTCGCCCTGCTTTTCATCGATCTCGACAATTTCAAGGCGATCAACGACATGCATGGCCATGCCTGGGGGGACCGGTATCTGGTACGAGTGGGGGAAGTTCTGACCGAGGCGATGCGCTCGACTGACTGCGTTGCTCGACTCGGCGGCGACGAATTCGCCCTGCTTTTGCCGGAGACGGAGGGTGAAGGGGCGGAGATGGTCGCCCGGAAGATCCTTTCCCGACTTAACCAATGTCGGGTCGCGGTGGAGAATGACGAATATGTCATTTCGGCCAGTGTCGGCCTGGCCCTTTACCCGAATGATGGAGAGGACCCAGAGGAGCTGGTTGCGCATGCCGATACTGCCATGTACCAGGCCAAGGAAGCGGGGCGTAACTGCTGGCGCCGCTACCAGGAGGGGAGGCCCGGGCTCTCCATCGAAGAGCGCACCTGGGAGCTTCGGCTGAGAAGGGCGCTCGAGACCGAATCGCTGCGCCTGGGACTCACCCCTCTTGCCGATTGGGAGGACGGTCGAAGGCATGGGTTTGCGGCTTCGATACACATCGAGGATCGGGAGGGGAAGTGTTTTGCGGCCGAGATGGCACCAAATCATGCCAGCCGCTTCGTTCTAGGCGAAAAGCTCGACCGCTGGCTGGCCAGGAAGGTGGTCAATCAACTGCAAGAACAGTGGACAGGCGGGCTGGAAATCTTCCTCCCGGTTTCGTTGGAAACTTTGGGCGGCAAGGAATTTCTCCCTTTCCTCCGGGAACAGGTGGAGACGGCCCGGGTGAAGCCCGCCAAAGTTGTTCTGGCCATCGAGGCTCAGGTCGTGATCGACAATCTCGGCCTGGCGCGTGCTTTCCTCAGGCGGGCCACCGCCTTGGGGTTCACCACCGGGATCGCAGGATTGGCGCCGACGCATTTGTGCTGCCTGAAGCCAGAGGAGCTGGCCGTCCAGTGGATCGGGTTTGCGCCCCAGATGATGGAGGTTCTCCAGGCCCCGGGCGAGTGGAAAGCCGGGGAGAGTTTTCTCCACCAGATGCGGGAGCAAGGAGCGAAGTTGGTCGTCCAAGGCGGGTTTGATGTCCCAGACTGAATAACTCGAGTTTTAATCCAACTGCCCCAGTCATCCTCCTCCCATTGCCATCATCTCTCGTGAACGATTGCCTCCGTTCTCCCCGGCCCTGGGGGGCATGTGGCGGCCTGGCCTTGGTCGGTGTCAAATTTTTCCGGCCAGTGCCTGTGAGTAGATCGCCAGCAGCGCCGCCGATTCCTGTGCCGGGTCGTACAGCCCGGGTGTCGGGCGGCAAAGCCTCTGACGTTCGGCCGGCTCGAGGAGGGTGCGGGCAGATCGGAGGAGCTCGTCCTCATCGCCGTAGAGGAGGCCATTTACGCCATGCTCGACCACGGCGGCATTGCCGGGGATGTCGCGGGCGAGGATGGGGCGCCCGAGGGCGGCGGCTTCGAGGAGGGCGTTGGGGAGACCTTCACTGGCGGAATGGTTGAGGATGACATCGGCTTGGCGCAGGGCGGCAGCCATTGCTTCGACCGGCTGCGGACCGGCCCAGGCGGCCCAGGGGTGCCCCGCCAGGGCGCTGCGGAAGCGCTCGCAATAGGCCGGGTCAAGGCTCGGGCCGCAGAAGACCAGTCGCAGTTGCGGCGCCTCGGCGGCCAGGGGAGCGAGGGCGAGAAGCAGCTCGAGGTTGCCCTTGAC
>JACZKF010000067.1 GCA_014860175.1 Desulfuromonadales bacterium
CACCCACACCGTCTGGATATTCACGAACTCCTTGATCCCATAGTGGGACAGCTCGCGCCCGTAGCCGGAGATCTTCACGCCGCCGAAGGGGAGGCGCGGATCGCTCTTGACCATGCCGTTGACGAAGACCGTCCCGGCCTCTAGGCGGGCGGCGATCGCCTCCCCTTTGGCGGTGTCGCGGGTCCAGACCGAGCCGCCGAGGCCAAAGGGGGTGGCGTTGGCCACTTCCACCGCCTCCTCGGCGTCCCGCACCCGGATGACCGAGGCGACCGGGCCGAAGAACTCCTCGTGGTAGGCGGGCATCCCGGGCTTCACCTCCGTCAGGATGGTCGGGGGGTAAAAATAGCCCTGGCGCTCCAATGGCTGGCCGCCGAGCAGAACCTTCGCCCCCTTGGCGATGGAGGTTTCCACCTGCCCGTGCAGCTCCAGCAGCAGATCCTCGCGGGCCTGGGGGCCGACCTGGGTCTGGTCGTCGAGGGGATCGCCCACCACCAGGGCCGCCATGGCGGCCCTGAACCTGTCGAGCCAGCTGTCATAAGCCACCGTCTCGACGATGAAGCGCTTGGCGGCGATGCAGCTCTGCCCGGAGTTGATGCAGCGGGCCTTGGCGCCGATCCTGGCGGACTGCTCCGGATCGGCGTCGGCGAGGACGAGGAAGGGATCGCTGCCGCCCAGCTCCAGCACCGTCTTCTTCAGCATCTCCCCGGCTTTGGCCGCCACCTTGCGGCCGGCGCTGTCGCTGCCGGTCAGGGTGACCGCCTTGACCAGCTCGTTCCCGATCACCGCCTCGACCTGCCTGGCGCCGATCATCAGGGTGCGAAAGACGTTCTCGGGGAAGCCTGCCTGCCGAAAGACGTCCTCGATCGCCAGGGCGCAGCGCGGGACGTTTGAGGAATGCTTGAGCACCCCGGTGTTGCCGGCCATCAGGGCCGGGGCGGCAAAACGGAACACCTGCCAGAACGGGAAATTCCACGGCATCACCGCCAGGATCGTCCCCATCGGGCGAAAGGCGACGTAAGCCCGGGAGCCGTCGCTCTGCGCCGGCTCATCGGCCAGCATCGCCTCGGCGTTCTCGGCGTAGTAGTCGCAGACCCAGGCACACTTCTCGGCCTCGGCCCGGCCGCCGGCGATCGGTTTCCCCATCTCCAACGCCATGGTCCGGGCGTATTCGTCCTTGTTCCGGCGCAGCACCTCCGCCGCCCGGCGCATCCTGGCTGACCGCTCGGCAAAGGAGGTCTGCCGCCAGCCGAGCCACGCCAAATCGACTGCGGCCAGGGTTTCCCGGGTACGGGCCGGGGACCATTCGTCGAACTTCTCCAGCAGTTCCCCTGTCGTCGGGTTGATCGATTCCAGCGCCATCGCTCTCCTCCGCGGCCGTGGTTGTCTCTATTATTTTCCGACCGGCCCGCCCGACTTGTCAAACCCGCGTCCCTTGAAGAGGAAGGAACAGGAAGGGGGGACATAACTTTCCCGATTGCGGGGAATCTTATGAATTTATGGGCGTCCCCCCTGCTTCTCCTCGTAGGGCTCGGAAATTCACCAGCAATAAGGGAACACATCAATAAGGGTGGCTTGGACCTCCCCTTACCCCGTTGCCATCGACCCCTCCAGGGATATGCTGGTCCCATCAGAACAGGGAGGCGAGCATGCCGAAGACCGAACCGTTCGAGAAACATGTCGACCGCTACGAGCAGTGGTTCCTGGACCATCCCCTTGCCTACGTTGCCGAGATCAAGGCCATCCAGGGGCTGCTGCCGAAGAGCGGAGGCGATCTGTTTGTAGACAAGGACCAGTTTGATCCCTCCCGTGAAGTCGGATTCGTCTTCCAAAAGTCCCTTCTCCTGCATTGGCGCAAAATCATCGACAACGTTCTCCTTCCCATTGAGATACTGAAACTTGACCGGGAAAAGCATAAAAAAAGGGCCTTCGAGCTTCTCGAACTCGTAGGTCTTAAGGGTTTTGAGAGCAA
>JACZKF010000068.1 GCA_014860175.1 Desulfuromonadales bacterium
TTGGTAAAGGTGACGGCCAGAATGCGCCACGGCTCCACCCCCCGCTCCCGGATCAGGTGGGCAATGCGGTGGGTCAGGGTACGGGTCTTGCCCGAGCCGGCGCCGGCCAGCAGCAGCAGCGGCCCCTGCGCGTGCAGCACCGCCTGGCGCTGCATCGGGTTGAGCCCTTGGAGCAGATCAGTCTTCATCGTCCACCTGCAGGCTGCGGGCCATCAGCGCCCGGTTATAGGCCGAGACCATGTCACGGCGGGAGATGATTCCGACCAGTTTGCGCCCCCCTTCGCGATCGATGACCGGCAGCTGTTCGATATTGCGATAGCCGATCTTCTTCATCGCCTGATCGAGGTCCTCCTCGGCGGTGACGGTGATCACATCGAGGGTGGCCAGCTCCTTGATCACCACCAGGTCCATCAGGTCACGCTCGAAGACCACCCCCATGAAGTCCTGTACCGAGATGATGCCGGTCAGCTCGCCGGTGCGGTTGACCAGGGGGAAGTTGGTATGGCGGGTGCTGGCGATGAACTGGGTGAACTGGCGTAGCGTCATGTGCTCCGGGATGGCTTCCGGGTCGCGCGTCATCACCTCTCCCACCTTCAGCGATTTCATGATGTTGCGTTCCTTGCCGGCGAACAGGTCGATACCGGCCCGAGCCAGTTCCTCGGTCTCCAGGCTCTCTTTTTTATAGTGCCGGCAGATGGAAGTGCCGATAACACAGGTGAGCATGATCGGGATGATGACCTCGTAAGAGGCGGTGATCTCGAACAGCAGGAAGATGGCGGTCATCGGCGCGTGGGTCGCCGCCGACAGAAAAGCCCCCATGCCGACCAGGGCATAGGCGCCGGGGGAGGCGACGAGGGTGGGGAACAGGTGCTGGGCCAGTTTACCGAAGGCGCCGCCGGTCACCGCCCCGATGTACAGGGAAGGGGCAAAAAGCCCCCCCGGCAGGCCGGAACCGAGAGTAATGGAGGTAGCCAGCGCCTTGAACAGCACCAGCCCTGCCAGCAGATACCAGAGCCCCTCCCCGTGCAGGACGCTCTCCATGAATTCATAGCCGTTGCCGAACACCTGGGGGAAGAAGATCCCGATGACCCCCACCAGTGCCCCGCCGAGAACCGGCTTCAGCAACGGGGGGAAGCGCAGCTTGTCGAAGCGCTCCCGGATCCGGAAATGGGTATCGATGAACAGCGGCGCCAACACTCCGATGACCAGCCCCAACCCGAGATAGAAAAAAAGTTCCCAGGCACTCCCCAGGACATAGGGGGGGACGCTGAAGGCCGGGGCGTTGCCGAGCAGCGCCCGCGAGACGACGGTGCTCATGCCGCTGGCGATGACGATGGAGGTGAAGCTGGAGAGCTCGAAAGAAGAGAGCAGCACGATTTCGTGGGCGAAAAAAACCCCGGCGATCGGCGCGTTGAAGGTGGCCGCGACCCCCCCCGAGACACCGCAGGCGACCAGAACTTTGAGCCGGTCGCCGCTCATCTGGAAGGCCTGGCCGACCTGGCTGCCGATGGCGCCGGCGATCTGGGCGATGGGCCCCTCCTGGCCGGCCGATCCACCGGTGCCAAGAGTGATGGCGCTGGCAAAGCCCCGGGTGAAGATGGTGCGGCCGGCGATCTTGCCACCACGCAGGTTGACCTGGGCGAGAAAGCGGGAGAAGCCGAACTTCATGTCGCGCGCAAAGAAGAGCCCGAAGGGGATGAGCAGCAGGCCGCCCACCATCGGAAAGAGCACCACCAGCAGGCGATTGAGGCTCCACTCGTCGAAGGAGATATTAAAAAAAGCGGTTCCCTGGCCGATGACCAGCCAGTGAAAGAAGTCGATCAGCTTGCGAAAAGCATAGTTGGCCAGACCGGAGACCAACCCGATACCCACCGCCAGGACGACCATGAAGGTGTTTTCGCTGATCCGAAAACGGCTCAAGGCCGCGGTGCTTCGGCTCCGCAGCCAATGATAGATACGCGTGGTAAATTGCACTGCCGGCGATCCTTTGGAGGTACGCTCGGAGCCAGCCCCCCTGATCAGGGCCCCTCAGAGCAGAATTGTCGATACTAGCACCGCCATCCAAAGGTGTAAACCGGCATTTCCCACCTTAGGGCGGAGAAAACTATTCCGGGCAGGGGAGAGTCGACGGGAAAGGGAAGAGGTGGCAGACGGCACAGTCGCGCACCACCTTGGTCTCCCAGGCGAAGGTCTCCGGATTGAACTGCAGCGGGTGGCAGGTCAGACAGCCGTAGATCCCCCCGGGGGCCGGGGCCTCGCTGTCCGGGGGGAGCGGCTGGCCGGTGCGCAGGTGATGCCGGTTGAGGTTGCTGCGCGGATCATTGCTATCCAATGGAGCGTTGATGTGACAGCGCCGGCAGGCCGGCTCGGAATCCCGTTCGCGGCAGGAGATCAACTCGTGCCCCAGGTGAAAGCCGGCCTGCACTTCCTGAAAGAAGACCGGGTCGAGGGGAGCCTGCCGCCCCACCTCCTGCAGGTAGCTGTCGGCTGGCTGCACCGGCGGGGCGCCGTGGCAGGAGACGCAGCCGGTCGGTTCTGCCAGTGGGGAGGTCACGTGGCAGGCGGTGCAGGCCGGCCCCACCCCCCCCTGCAGAGTCGCTCCATGGCACAGAGCGCAGGCGCCATCGAGGTTGCCGGCATTGTAGTGACTGATGAACTGGAGCTGTGCCAGCCCCTGGTCATCCAGATAAGGGAGCTTCTCCCCGTACCAGTGCAGCCGATCCTGCTTGTCCGGATTCGCCGGCTGGCGGGAGGGGTGAGCGGTATACGGGTTGTGACCGTTTTCGACGGGGGGATAGGGGTCGTTGCCGTTGCCGTGGCAGCCGGCCGTGCTCTCGCACCCGAGCTCCATCTGCCGGATCGGCCGGGCGAAACGCGGGTCGCTGCCGACCCCTCCCCGCTCACCGTGACACCCCTGGCAGGCGGCGATATCGAGCTTGACCCAGCTGCCGTGATTGATCGGGTGGCGCCACTGCAGCCGTTTGACCACCGCTGGCGGGTGGATGTAGAAGGGGGGACCGCCCCAATGACAGGAGAAACAGCTGACCGCCCGGGCCATCCCCCGGAAGTCGCCACCGTGGCAGACCTGGCAGCCGATGAGATCTTCCCGGGCCTGATCGTCATGGGTCAGAAACCAGTCGGGGGGGTGGACCAGGCCGACGCCCGGGGCGTCGCTGCTGGTGGAACTGCCGCAGCCGGCGAGCAGGCAGGCGGCCAGCAGCAGCACCAACAGCATCATCCATGACCGGGAAGCGATCCGAGGCTCCATCGTTTCACCCGTGACAGCGTCGGCACGAGTCGGCCGAACGCGGATTGCCATGGCAGCGAAAACAGGAAGCCGGATCGATGCGGGCGTCGATGGCATGACGGGAGATGTAATCGCCCCGGTGATGAAACCGGCGGTGCGACTCCGTCGGATAGAGCTGCGACGGCTTGAGTTCGGCGCTCGGCACGGTGTGGCAGCTGTTGCAGAAGCTGGTGGCATGGCACATGGCACAGACCCGCTCGTCCTGGGAGCCGACCAGGCGATGGGAATCGGTGAAAAAGGGGGTATGGTCGTAGCGGGCGAAGTCGAGGGTCTGCTTGTCATGACCGTGGCAACGCACGCAATAGACCCGCCGTTCCCCCATTTCGAACAGCGGCGGGTGGGTATCGGGTGGGACATAGATCTCTCGGGCTGGGGCACAGGCCAGCAGCCAGAGGGTCAGAAGTGGAATCAGCCGATATTTTTTCATCGCTCACGTCCGGTTCAGGGGAAGAGATATTCGCCGATCACGGTACAGCGGTAATCGTTATCGAAGACCGGATCCGAGCTGTAGGCCACCGCCAGCTTCAGGCGCAGCCGGTCATCGAGAAAACGCCTCCCTCCCCCCATAGAGAGGTAGAGAGAATGATCCTCATGGAAGATCGGCCGGTCGTAGCGGACATACACCAGATCGGCGCTGACAAAGTTGCGGGCCATCTGCAGATAGACGAACCCCCGCCCAAGCCAGTAGCGGTTGCGGTCCCAGTCGCCCGCCATGCGGCCGATCTCCCCGCCGAACTGATTGAAGATCTGCCATTTCCAGGTGAACAGACCGGCCAGATAGGTCGCCTCGTCGAAGCGCATCCGGTAATCGTAGTATTTGGCCCGCATCCCGATCTCCAGCTGCGCATCGGGAAACCAGTACGCTTCGGTGCCGACGATGTTGGCAGCATTGTCCAAAGTGGCGAGAAACCGGAAGGGGGGGGAAGAGCTGTCCCGCTGGGAGAGGAACCCTCGATAGTCGTAATACTGGTAAAAAGGGCGCAACTGGAAAGGGCCGGCTGCGACCCGCAACTCATACAGGTGCTCGCCCCAGCGGTCGTTCACCAGGTCGCGCACCGAGGTGCCAAGCAGCGTCAGACCGGCGGGCAAGGGCCAGGCGAGATCGAACCCCGCCCGCTCTTCGTCCCGATCCCCGTGGCTGGCGAGCCGCTTGTAGGAGAGGCCGAGCTGCCGGCCGGGGGCCGGTTGCCAGGCGAGCCGACCACCGACGATCCGATCGCCGCTGCGGCCGGCGTCCTCGGCCAGGCTGACCGGCAGTCCGCCGTAGAGCGACAGGGAGAGATCCGGCCGAAGGGGGAAACGGGCGGACACCCCGTCGACACCTTCATTGGCCACCCCCTCGAAAACATAGAAGCGCCCCAGGCGCAGATCGAGCCGACCATCACGGCGCAGGTAGCGCAGATAGGCATGGATCAGCTCCCCCCCCGTCTGGTCGTCGAAGTAGCCGTTGTCGGCCAGATCGATTCGTCCCCAGCCATACAGATGGAAGGAGAGTTCCGGCTGGCGCTTCTCCCGGAGCTCCAGCTGCAGGTACTGGTAGGCGGGGACCACGGCGGCATCGCGCCGCTCGAGAGTGTCGCGCTCGAAAGCCTGCAGCAGGGTGCGCGACTCCAGGCGATATTCGGCCCCCAAGGCGGGCGCGGCAAAGAGCGCCAGCGCCAATGCCGCCACTGCCCAAGTGCCCCGGTATCGGTCTCCCATTCCCGCCGCCTCCCCGGTCAGGGCCGCTTGACCGGCGGATTATGGGGATCCAGATGGCACGTCAGGCACCTGGGATAGGCGGCCAGGATCTTCTCGCTGTGGGGTTGCGGATGACACTCGGTGCATTTCGGCACCAGGGCGTGCTCGGCATGGCATTCGACACAGCCGACCGCGCCATGCCGGCTGGGGGTCGCGCTCCATTGGCGGTAAACCTCGCCATGGCAGCCGGCACAGGTGCGCGGGTCGACCGGTGGGGAGAAGGCGAGCTGTTTCGGCTGGTGAGCCGGATGGCAGGAGAGACAGGCCGGTGCCGGCTGACTGGCGAAATGCGGTTGGTGGCACTCAAGGCAGCTGGGGATGAGCCCATGACGGTCGTGATGGCAGCTGATGCAGCCGAGCGCGGTGTGGGCACTCGGGGCCAGACGCAGATCTTCGCCGGGAGCGCGGTGGCAATCGGCGCAGCCGTCGATCAGGGGAACAGTTATCCCCAGGCGCCGCGGGGCATGGGCGTCGTCATGACAGGTGAGACAGTTGCGAAACTTATCCAGATTTACATGGGGCTCGCCGTGGCAGTCGAGGCACCGCGGCATCGCCTCCTGCTGGTCTGCCACATGGAATTTCTCGTGACACCCCTGGCAGGCGAACTTATGCCCCAGCCCTTCTTCCCGCAGGGCATTGTAGATGGAAGGGTGGCACTGACCGCACTGGCGCACGGTGAGCGGCTGAACCGGCTCGGCGTAGGGGTCTTCCTCTGCCCCCAGGGGCGCTTCCGACCTCTCCGCCGGCATCGGGGGAGCCGCCCGCTCGGCCCGCAGAGGATCGCTAACGCTCCGCGGCTGCATGCAGGAAACCAGGAATAAAAACCCCGCCAACACGGCAGCGCCGAAGATCGCCTGTCCCACCCACTTGGCCATAGCAGCACCCTTCCTTTTAATTCCACTGGAACATGAGGGCTCGATAATAACAGACCAATGCCAAAATGTGAATATATTTTAAATAAAATCCTCTACAATTAATGTCCCCTTTTCGGACCGCCCCAAAACACCGCCGCCCGGACAAAAAAAGGGCCCTGAACAGGCCCTCGGTTTTTCCTTTGGTTTTGATGGCGGCGTCGAACCGCCCCTCTTTATTCGACGGTGACACTCTTGGCCAGGTTGCGCGGCTGATCGACATCGGTCCCCTTGAGCACGGCGATATGATAGGCGAGAAGCTGCATCGGGATGGCGGTGAGAATCGGCATCAAGTCATCGGCAATGAGAGGGAGATGCAGGACGGCATCGGCCTTCCCCTGCAGCTCACCATCGCTGCGATCGGTGACGGCGATCACCTGGCCGCCCCGGGCGCGCACCTCCTCCATATTGGAGACCACCTTCTCGTAGGTGTCGTTGCGCGTGGCGATGATCACCACCGGCATCTTCTCGTCAATGAGGGCAATCGGGCCGTGCTTCATCTCCCCGGCCGGGTACCCCTCGGCGTGAATGTAGGAGATCTCCTTGAGTTTGAGCGCCCCCTCGAGGGCGATCGGGTACTGGTTACCGCGGCCGAGATAGAGGAA
>JACZKF010000008.1 GCA_014860175.1 Desulfuromonadales bacterium
GCCACCCTGCTCCTGCTGGGGTACCGCAACCTGGGACGGTTGTGGCGGTTTTACCAGCAGGAGAGCCTGATTCTGCTGTCGGGAGCTTGGGTTTTGCTGTTTGGGTCGGTCGGGGTCGACATTCTGGGGCGGCTTTTCCCCACCACCGGGCAGATGGGGGTCGTCGGGACGGCCTTGGGGGGATTTTGTCAGATGACCGGCGCCAGTATCCTGCTCTATGGTGTGTTGCGCTTCGCCTTGCGCAAAAAGAGGCTCAACCGTTTCCTGCGCCCGGCCCGCTGTTAGTTCCCCGATGCCAATACATTCCCGAAGCAGGAAAGTGACCTTGAGCCGACAGCCAACGCCGCAACCGACCGTGCAGCCCAGTCGGAAGCGTCCGTCCGCCGCTGGGGGGGCACCGAGGTGGTCTTCGGCCAAGTGGACGATCCGCCCCATTGCCCGCTCCATTTCGCCGGCAGTGCTTGCCGCCGCCACCGCCTGCCGGCTCCGGCAAAGCACCGCCCGGGCTAAAAGCGGCCGGGCCGGTTGTCTCTCGCACCTGCCGCGGCTGACCCTCAATGGACCGCAAACCCGGCGCTCCCGCTGCACCCTGGTCGGCGTTGACACCTGGGTAAAATCGGCTCTACTTCAACACAGCAGGCCTGAGCTCGCCGCTCCGGATGGGTTCACGCCGACCATGGAGGAACCGCCACGCCCACTGCCGCTGGATATCATGGCCAAACTCCGCTTCCTTGCCCTGTGGTTTTTCTCCGGCGCGGCTTTTCTCTGCCTGCTGGCATTTCTGCAGCATCAGTTCCTCGCTCTGCCGATCACCGGGCGCGGTCTCCTCTTCCCGATGATCTTCGGTGCTTTGAGTGGGCTGCTGATCGGTTCGTGGGAACTGCGGCTCAAGCGCTACAGCCTGCAGCTGGCCGAGGGGGAGAAACGCTTCCGGACCCTCTACCAGAACACTCCGGTGATGCTGCATTCGATCGACCCCCAGGGACGCCTGATCAATGTCAGCAACTTCTGGCTGCAGACCCTCGGTTACCGGCGCGAGGAGGTTCTGGGGCGTCGCCTGACCGAATTCATGAGCGAAAAGTCGCGCCGCTACGCCGAGGAGACGGTTTTCCCCGAATTCTTCCGCGCCGGTTACCTCAAAGACATCCCCTATCAGATGGTGAAAAAGTCGGGGGAGGTCATCCACGTGCTGCTGTCGGCCATCGCCGAATTCGATGCCGAGGGGAAGATCACCCGCAGTCTGGCCGTATTGATCGATATTACCGAACGCAAGCAGGCCGAAAAAGAGATTCAGAAGCTCGCCTATTACGACACTCTCACCGGGCTCCCCAACCGCACCCTGTTTCAGGACCGTCTCAGCCAGGCGCTGGCCCAGGCCCGCCGGGAAGAGCGCAAGGTCGGAGTGCTCTTTCTCGATCTCGACCGCTTCAAGGCGATCAACGACACCCTCGGGCATGTCGCCGGCGACATGCTCCTCAAGTATGTCGCCCGCCGTCTGCAGGGGTGCGTCCGCCAGAGTGATACCGTAGCCCGCCTGGGGGGCGACGAATTCGTGGTGATTCTCCCGGGGATCCACACCGAAGCCGACCTGACCGCCTTTGCCAAGAAGATCCTGGAGGCCTTGTCGCGGCCGGTGCGGCTGGGGGAGAAGAAGTTCTTTACCACCGCCAGCATCGGCATTTCTGTCTTTCCCGACGACGCCTCCGATGTGGACATCCTGATCCGCAACGCCGACATCGCCATGTACGCGGCCAAGGACCGGGGCAAAAACACCTACCAGTTCTTCTCCACCGAGATGAACGCCAAAGTGGTGGAGAAACTTGGCCTGGAAAACCGGCTGCGGCTCGCCCTCAAACGCGAGGAGCTGATCCTCGCCTACCAGCCGCAGATGGATCTCAAAAATGACCGCATCTCCGGTCTGGAGGTGCTGTTGCGCTGGCAGCACCCGGAGGCGGGGCTGATCCCCCCCGGCTCCTTTATCCGGGTGGCGGAGGAGACCGGTCTGATCATCCCCATCGGCGAGTGGGTACTGCACACCGCCTGCACCCAGGCCAAGCTCTGGCAGGATGCCGGCTTCCCCAGTCTGCGGGTCGGCGTCAACATCTCCAGCCGGCAATTCGACCAGCCGGACTTCATCGACATGGTCGACCGGGTGCTGCAGCAGACCGGTTTCGATCCCCGTAATCTGGAGCTGGAGCTGACCGAAAGCATCGTCATGGAAAACGTTCCGGAAACCATCATGACCCTCACCGACCTCAAAGTCCGGGGAATCCACCTGGCCATCGACGACTTCGGCACCGGCTACTCCTCTCTCAGTTATCTGAAACATTTCCCCTTCGACCGGCTGAAAATCGCCCAGGAATTCGTCCGCGACATCTCCATCGATCCGGAAGATGCAGCCATTGTCGAAGCGATCACCGGGATGGCTAAAAGCCTGGGTCTGGAAGTGATTGCCGAAGGGGTCGAGCGGCAGGACCAGCTTGATTTTCTCCGCGACCGCCAGTGCAACGACATGCAGGGGCATTTTTTCGCCCGGCCGATGTCGGCAGCCGACTTCACCATCATGCTCAAAAAAGAGCAGATCCGGGACCACGGTGGACGCCTGCACTGAAGATCCCTCGCGATTTCTCTTGCCAAGAGAAAAGCCTTGCTGGCAAAATCTTGGCTCTTGCTAAGTGAGGGTGGAAACTGATGGATCTATCGATCGATTATCAATGTCCTGCCTGTGGCAAGGTCCTGCCTCTGAAGCTCACCGAAGTGGCTCCGGGCAAGCTCAGAAAATGCAGCAGTTGCAGCACCCCGGTGGTCCTCACCGACGGTGGTCTGCAGTCGCTGCAGCGGCAGCTGGAAGAATTCTGCCGCTCCTGAGCCGGCGCCCCCCAAGCCTCGATGCGAAAACGGGCGGGAACCCCCTTCGCCGGGTCGGTCAGGCCAGCCGATTCCGGACTCTCATCTCCCGCCTCTGCCGATTGCATCGACCCTCGGCTTTCTGTTAAGGTGTCCGCACTCTCCAACCTGGCGGACAGCGATGCCCCTGCGTTTTCTTCATACGGCCGATCTGCATCTCGGCAAGACCTACTTCGGCTCGCCCGGTGAGGACGAGCGCGGGGAAGATTTCTTCCAGGCCTTCGCCGCCCTCGTGGCCGATGCGGTCCGGGATCAGGTCGATTTTGTTCTGGTGGCCGGCGACCTCTTCCACACCGGCCAGATCCTCCCCCGCACCTTCGCCCGCACCATCGAAATCCTCCAGCCGCTCAAGGCGGCCGCCATCCCCTGCGTCGCCGTCGAGGGGAACCACGACTGGATTCACCGCCGCGAGCGTCTCTCCTGGATGGAGGCCCTGAGCCAGATGGGATACCTGCGGCTGCTGCGCCCCGCGCGCAGTGCCGACGGCGGCTACCTGTTCCACCCCTTTGACCCGGCCCGAGGGTGCGGCGGGCAACTGGAGATCGGTGGCCTCCATCTGTATGGCGTCGGCTACATCGGGGCCCAGGCCGGCAGCCATGTGGAGCGGATCTGTCAGGCGGTGGCGACCCCCCGCAACCTGCTGCTGTTCCATGTCGGGATCTGGAGCTACTCCCCGGTGGAGATCGGCAACATGCAGCCGCAGGAGGCGGCGCCGCTGGCTGATACGTTCGCCTATGTCGCTCTCGGCCACGGCCACAAACCATACGTGGTGAACGCCGCCGACGGCCGTCCCTGGGCCTTCAATCCGGGCTCCCCGGAGCGGGTCAACCTCGGCGAGCAGAGCTATGAAAAAGGGTGGTACCGGGTGGAGCTGGACGAGGACGGGACGCTGAGCCACACCTTCCGCCCCTACTCTCCCCGGCCGATGCTGACCCTGGCGGTCGACCTGGAGGGGGCGGCGACCCCGGAGGCGGCACTGCAGCGGCTGCGACAGGCAGCCGAAGCGCTTCCCCGGCCCGACGATCGGCGCCGACCGGTGGTGGAGGTGAAGCTCGCCGGCCGGGTCGGCTTTCATCCTTTCGAGCTGGGGCGCGAGCGGCTGCTGCAGACCCTGGCGGAGACGCTCACCCCCCTGCATGCCGAGATCCGCAACCACCTCTCCCTGGTCAGCCACGGCGGCGAAGAGCGGGCCCGGCGCAGCCTGGCCGAGATCGAGCAGGAGGTGCTCCACAACCTGGTCACCGCCGGCGGCCGCTATGGCGGGCGCGAAGAAGAGCTGGTGCAGTTGGCGCTGGCGCTGCGCCAGCGGGTGCTGCTGGGGGAAGGGGAGGGGGACGACCTCCTCGATCTGCTCGATGGGTTAGACCCGGGCGAGACCTCCCTCCTGCCGATGGCGGAAGGGGAAGGCTAAAACCATGCAGATCCTCTCCCTGCGTCTGAAAAACATCAAATCCCACCGGGAGGCCGAATTTCACTTCTCCCCCGGCATCAACGTCCTCGCCGGTCCCAACGGCGCCGGCAAGAGCACGGTGTTCGAGGCGATCGGCTATGGCCTGTTCGGGGTCGATGCCCGGGACATCGTCGGCCGGGCTGACCGCTTCCTCACCCTCGGCGCCAAACGCGGCGAGGTGGAGGTGGTCTTCCGCGATGACGCCGGCGAAGTATGGCGGGTGACCCGCACCGTCGGCGCCAACGCCCGTTGGCTGCTGGCGCAGCAGCGCGGGGAGAGCTTCGAGACCGAAGAGCATGCCCGGGCCGAGGAGACCGAGGAGCGGCTGCGGCAGATTCTCGGCCTCGACCGTACCCGCCCTCTGGCCGAGCAGTTCCGGCAGGTCATCGGGCCGCTGCAGAGCGACTTCCTCGGCCCCTTCGTCTTGCGCGGCGGCAAACGGCAGGAGGCCTTCGATCGCATTCTCGGCATCGACGGCTGGCGACGCACCTTCGAGGGGACTCTCGAACTGCAAAAGGGGGTGGCCCACCGCATCGCCTGTCTGCAGGCGGAGATCGCCGGCCGCAGCGAGCAGCTCTCCCTCCTCCCCGAGCGCCGGTCCGAGCTCCGGGCGACGCGGCAGCAGCAGCGGGAAAAGGAGAAGGAGCTGGGCGGGGTGGAAAAAGAGCTGGCAGCGGTGCAGAGCCGGCTGACCGGACTCGAGCAGCAGGCCCGAGCGCTGGAGGCGGCGCAAGGGGAGGTGCGGCTCCTGCACGAGCGGATCGGCAAGGGGGGGGCGATGGTCGAAGAGGCGCAGCGCCGCCTTGCCGACGCGCAGGCGGCCGGGGCGATCGTCGAGGCGACCGCTCCGGCGCGCCACGCTTTCGAGCAGGCCGAGGCCCGGGTGAAGGAGCTGCGGCTGCAGGAGCGCCAGCTCCAGCAGGAGGAGCGCGGCGTCCGCGAGCAGGAGAAGCGGCGCGACCGGCTGGCCCAGCAGCTGCAGCATGAGGAGGCCGAAATCGCCGCTGCCGACCGCCAGCTGGCCGCCGAAGAGGCGGCGATTCTGGCGCGGCTGGCCGAAGCCGCGGCGCCGGCCGTCGTTGCCCTGGCGGAGCGTCTGCCCGAGCTGCGCCGAGCTCTCGACCAGCGGCGCCGGGAGCTGGCCCTGGTGCCGGGCCGGCGCGAGAGCCTGCGCGAAGGGCAGGGGCATCTGGCGGCCGGCAACTGCCCCTTCCTCGGTGAAAGTTGCGGCAACCTGGCGGCGGCCGGCGCCCCTTTCGATGACCGGCTGACCGACCTCGATCGGCTGCTGGCCGACCGCCAGCAGGAGGTGGAGAAGCTG
>JACZKF010000069.1 GCA_014860175.1 Desulfuromonadales bacterium
CCCCGTTGCGCACCGACCAGGCGACCTGCAGCGGCTGCGTCGGCCCGCACTTGAAGGCGGCCATCAGGCCACCGCTCCCCTGGGCGGCCAGCGACAAGGCGTGCAGCGTCTGCTGCGGCGTGAACCCCTGCAGCACCGCCAGGGTGGCGGCCGCCCCGAAGGGGGCAAAGATGGCGGTGGGGTGAAATCCCTTGAGGGTGAGCTGCGGATTTCCTCCCCGGGCCAGGCGGACCATCACGTCGTAGCCGGCGATCACCGCCCGGTCGATGAGCTCCCAGCTTTTCCCCTGGCCGAAGGCGAAGACCACCGGCATCACCGCCGCCGCCGGATGACAGGCCCCTTCCTTGGAGCCGTCCTCGAAGACCGAACCGTTGATGGCGAAAGCCCACAGCATCGCCGCATCCAGGGGGTTATGTCCCCCTTCCGTCGCCCCCGGGCGGCCGCAGGTGCGCAGCAGGTCGCGGTAGATGCCGCTGCCGCTGCCGATGAGACCGGCGGCGATGCTGTCGAGCAGGTGCTGGCGGACGATCCCCCGATCGGCCGGCTCGACCGGCGTCGCTGCCAGTTGCTCGACCAGCTCCCCCAGGTAAGCGGCCACGGCTCTGTTCTGATCTGGATTCATAAACCCTCAAACCACGATTGAGGTGTGATGGCAGGTCGGAGCCGGTCTTCGGGCCCCGACCTGCCGGAGCAGGAACAACAGGGGGACTGGGCTTAGTAGCCGTCCACCCACTTCTGGTATCTGGCGGGAACTTTCAGGTCGAGCATCTTGGCCAGGTTGATGCCGAACATGTTCGCCTTGTCCTGATCGGTGATCGGCGGATAGCCGTAGCCGTGCTGCAGCTCTTCGGAGATCTGCAGGTTGAGGATCGCCTGCACCTGCAGGTCGGCCGGGGCGGCCGGCCAGTCGGTGCCGAAGACGATCTTCTTGCTGTCGCCCAGGATGTTCATGATCGAGCCGACCATGTGAGCCAGCTTGGTCGGCGCCCAGTACAGGGGACCGAGCATGCCGCTCATGCCGATATAGAGATTCTTGTGCTTCCAGGCCAGGGCGTTGAGGGTGTCGTTCTCCGGCCAGCCGAAGTGGTAGGCGACGATCTTCAGGCTGGGGAAGTTCAGGCAGATATCGTCGAGCAGCATCGGCGTACAATGGGACGACTTGCCGCCGACGGCCAGGCCGGTATGGATGAAGGGGATCGCCCCCAGCTCTTCACACTTGGCGTAGAACGGCATCATGTCGGGGTGATTGAAGGGCCCCGCGTCTTCCGGCGAGTAGATCTTGGTCGCCTTGAAACCGTACTCCTTGTGCAGGATCTCCAGCTCCTTGATGGCGTTCTTGACGCCGCGGATCAGGTGCGGGCCGACGTTGGAGACGCCGACGATGCGCTCCGGGTGCTGCTGCATCGCTTCGATGACATGGTAGTTGGTGGAACAGGGGACGCCGTTGAAGGAGAGGTTGAGAAACGATTCGCGCAGCATACAGGCGACGTCGACTCCAGCCGTGTTCATGTCGTTGATCAGCCGCTCGACCGTCCAGTCGGAAGGCTTTTCACGCCGCTCCTTGGTCAACGGGTTGGTGTTCCACCACTTGCCGGTGGGCGACTCCTGCGGCATGGAAAAGTACTTGCTCCCCGGGTAGTAGCTGACGTACTTGAGAAAATCCCAGGGCATGGTGTGCGCTTCACAGTCGACAATAAAAAAGTCTTCCGCCTTGGCCATTACACTCTCCTTAATTAAGGGTTTGGTCTCCGGAATGGGCCGGAAATGGGGGTCTGTTTTGCCGGTGTCTTTTATAAGTGCATTCGATATTGTATGTAATTCTACATGCAAAATTTACAGACAGACCGGTTTCTTGTCAAGGCTTTTTTCGTCGTGGCAAAACGCTTTTTGAAATATCGGAGGCGGCGGCTGGCGGCCCGATCAGCCGCGGAACTCGGAGGGGTCGAGCCCCCACTTGAACAGCAGGCGGTGAATGTGGCGGCGATTGAGGCCGGAGTGTTTGGCGACCAGGGTGACGTTCCCCCCATAATGTTCGAGCAGAGCAATGAAGTACTCCCGACCAGCCTCCTCGAGCAGCTCGTCCTTGAGCTCGGCATAGGTGACCCGCGGCAGCGTTGCCTTACCCCGGTGGTGCAGGTGGCTCGGCAGATGGATCGGCGCCAGGGCCTGCGGGTGGTGAAAGGTCAGGATATGTTCCAGCAGATGCACCAGTTCACGCACGTTGCCGGGCCAGGAGTAGCTGCGCAGCAGCTCCATCGCCGCCGGACTGACCTCGGCGGTGCGACGGTTGAGCTTGCGGTTGAGCTGCTTCAGGTAGTGGTCGACCAGTTGCGGCACATCGTTGCTGCGCTCGCGCAAGGGGGGGAGATGCAGTTCGATGACATGCAGGCGGTAGTAGAGGTCCTTGCGAAAGCGCCCCTCTTCCACCTCCCTGGCCAGGTCGCGGTTGGTCGCCGCGACGATGCGCGCCTCGACCAGCCGGCGTCGGGTGTCGCCGACCCGGACAAAGGTTTTCTCCTCCAGCACCCGCAGCAGCTTGGACTGCAGGGGGAGCGGGATCTCCCCGATTTCATCGAGAAACAGCGTGCCGTCGGCGACCGCTTCGAAGTAGCCGGTCTTCGCCTGGTGCGCCCCGGTAAACGCCCCTTTGGCGTGGCCGAACAGTTCGCTCTCCAGCAAGGTGTCGGGAATCGCCGCGCAGTCGACCACCATGAACGGTTTCTCCCGCCGGGGGCCGGCCGTGTGCACCGCCTTGGCGACCAGTTCCTTGCCGGTGCCGCTCTCGCCGGTCACCAGAACGGTCGAATCGGTCCCGGCCACCGCCTGAATCGATTCCCGAATCGCCCTCATTTTCGGGTCGTCCCCGAGCAGCCACTGGTTCTCGGCCCCGCGGGAAGTGGCTTCGGCGAGGAACTTGTAGCGCTGCAGCTGGCGGCGGTGCTCGAGGGCCCGGTGCAGGGTCAGCTCCACTTCCGCCAGGTCGAAGGGCTTGGTGAGATAGTCGTAGACCGAGGCCCGCATCGCCCGCACCGCATCCTGAATGGTACCGAAGCCGGTAAGCATGATCACCGGCAGTTCGGGGCAGATCTGGCGGATGCTGGCGGTCAGTTCGAGGCCATCCATCTGCGGCATCTTCTGGTCGACAATGGCCACATCGGGGGCCCAGGCGCCGACCAGAGCCAACCCCTTGGCCGGGCTGCTCTCGCCCCGCACCTCGTACCCCATCGATTCCAGGGCGTCGACCAGCGCCTCGAGGAGGGGGCGGTCGTCATCGACTACCAGGATCCGCCCTTGCCCTTGCAGCTTCTCTTTCATACCCCTCTCGGAAGCACAACGCGGAAGCAACAGCCGCGCGGCAGCAGATTTTCGATCTCGATTTTCCCCCCATGAGCCTGCACGATCCGAAATGCGAGGGCCAGCCCCAGCCCGGTCCCCTGCCCGACCTCCTTGGTGGTGAAGAACGGGTCGAACACTTTCGGGAGCAGCTCCTCGGGGATTCCGGGGCCGGCATCCTCCACTTCCATGACGAAATGGGAAGAGGTGGCGGCAAACCGGGTGCGCACCACCACCTTCCCCCCCTTCCCCTGGGCCTGGATGGCATTGCCCAGGATGTTCCACAGCACCTGCTTGAAACCGGAGCCGTCGACCAGGATCCGACCGGGGTGCTCGGAGAGACTCAGGATCAGTTCGATCCCCTGCGCATGGGCTTCGTGCCGGGCGAGATCGGTGATCTCCCGGATCAGAACGTGGGGATTGGCTTCGGACCTGACCGGGCTCTGCAGCCTGGAGAGGTCGAGCAGATTGCGCATGTTTCCCTGGATTCGCTTGATCTCCCCCATGACTTTTTTCAGGTTGCTTTTCGCCTCGGCCGGAATGTCTTCACGCCGCAGCAGCAGCTGGGTATGGGTGGAGATGGTCGCCAGCGGGTTGTTGACTTCGTGGGCGATGCCGGCCGCCAACCGACCGACCGCCGACAGCTTGCGCTCCTGTTCCACCTCCCCGTAGATCCGGGTCAGCTCCTGTTTCTTCTCGCTCAGGCTCTGGGCCATGGCGTTGAGGGCCGATCCGAGCTGGCCGAGTTCGGACGGCTCGACCGGAATCCGATGGGAGAGATGGCCATCGGCAAACTCCTTGATGCCGGCCAGCAGGGTGCGCAGCCCGTACGACTGGTGGACCAGGACGAAGAAGATGATGCTGCCGGCGGCCAGGGCCGAAGTCAAAATCAGGGAGATGAAGTTTCTCCGGACCCCCCCGGTCTTGCTCATCACCTCCCGGGCGTTTTCATGGGCCGGCGAGATGATCTCATGCTCCGGCACGATCAGCATCACCCGCCAGCGCAGCGGTTCGATCACCGCCGCCCCGACATAGGCGCGCAGGCCGGGGAGCTCGACGAACTCGATCAGAGTTTCCCTCTGGAACATGGTGGCGGCCAGCTCGACCACCTGCAGTTGGGACGAGGCGAAAAGATCCTGGCCGAAGGCCGGCTTCTCGGGGTCGAGCCCGAGCAGAGCCAGAGGAAGATTGGCCGAGGCGGCGACGATCTCCGAGCCGGAAAAAAGCAGGGAGCTGGTCCCCGCAGTCCCCTGCATGCCGCTGAGCTCCCGCTGCAGCCGCTCGATGGTGATGTCGATGGCGACGGTGGCCTGGTGCTTGCCGTCGACCATGACCGGTGACAGGCAGGAGATCATCCATTTATGTGACAGGTCGTCGTCATACAGCGAGGTGAAGATCTCCTTCCCCTCCGGATTGTTCTGCGGGCCGGCCAGGTAGAAGTAGGGGCGATCGGGAGAGATCAGCCATTCGGGGAGCACCAGTTGGTGGAAATCCCGCCAGGGGAAGGTGCGGCTGAGGCCGTCGGCATGGATCAGCCAGGCCAGCTCCATCAGCGGCTCCCGAAGGGCGAGCGGCTTCCAGACCAGGTCGAGGGCTTCCGTCGCCTGGATGAGCGGCAGCAGGGACGGACGGTACTGGTGCAGGAACAGGGCGGAGTTGCCGTCCGGGACTGGCATGATGTACGGCTGCTGCGCCTCGAACTGGTACTGGCTGCCGTTGCGGTAGTGGAATTTCTCCGGATCGGTCAGGATCGCCTCGGCCAGACTGGCGATGATCTTGGTTTCGTCGCGAATGCGGAAAAACAGCACCGACAGCCGCTTGGCCTCCTGCTGGAGCAGACCCTCGATGTGGGCGAGCTCCTGGTCGATCAGCGCCTTGCTCGTCCCCTGCAGGGAGATATCCTGCACCAGGCGCAGCTGATTGAAGGAGATAACGGAGAGGATGGCCAGCGGCAGCGCCAGCAACAACCCGAGGCTCAGGAAGAGTTTGGTCGAGAGGCTGAGGTTGCGGGCGAAGCGAGGGCGCATAGTCGGATCGCAGGCCAGGGTTTTAAAGGAGGAGATCAGGATCCAAAATTATCAAACAGCATTTTATCGAAAAAAGGCCCGGCGTCACCCTAAATATATTTAAGAAACGGTTTCCGTCCAGACGGGGACGCCCATTCCATTATGCGTTGCAACGCATAATGGAATGGGCGTCCCCGCTAAGCTAATCCCGCCCAAAGACCAACGTCGGCAGATCGACGACCGTCGCTCCTCCGTCGGCGACCAGAACCGAGCCGGTGATTATCGAAGCTTCGTCGCCTACCAGGAAATGGCAGACCGAAGCAATTTCCTCCGGGGTAGCGGGCCGACGCAGCGGGACATCGGCGGTGACCAGTTGGTAGGCCCCATCGAGAGAGAGCCCGTGACGGTTCATGAGCACCCCCATTTCCTCATCGGCCATGGGCGTGCGGACCCATCCAGGGCAAAGGGCGTTGACCCGGACTCCGGATGGACCATAGTCGCGGGCCAGGGATCGGGTCAATCCGATCAAGGCATGCTTCATCGTCGTGTAGCCGCAAACCTCGGGACCCGCGACCAGCCCCGCAATGGAAGAGATCAGCAACATGACGCCGCGCCGTTCGATCAGGAGCGGAAGCGCCTCCCTCG
This sequence comes from Desulfuromonadales bacterium, assembly GCA_014860175.1. Classification (GTDB taxonomy): domain Bacteria; phylum Desulfobacterota; class Desulfuromonadia; order Desulfuromonadales; family JACZKF01; genus JACZKF01. The sequence goes on from JACZKF010000069.1 coordinate 5,985, forward strand.
CTGCGACGAAGGCCGTGTTCAGGTTCGCGTGGATGCTGCGCTCCCAGGCCGCATCATCGGTATCGATGGCGGCGCCATAGCCATGCCCGCCGGCACTGGCGATCAGGATATCGAGCCCGCCAAAGCGTTCGTGCACCTCCGCGATGACTTGCCGCATGTCGGAGGCGCTGGCGGCGTCCCCGACGATCGCCACGCATCCGGTTTCGCTGGCAACCGCCGCCAACGGCTCCAGCCGCCGACCGGTGATCACCACCTGGGCCCCTTCCCGGCAAAGCCTCCGGGCACAGGCTTCCC
>JACZKF010000070.1 GCA_014860175.1 Desulfuromonadales bacterium
TGGTTGATGAGCATCTGCGCTCGCTGCGGTTTCCGGAGATCTTCGGCGGCGGCGATTGTATCAGCTTTGCCCCCCGCCCCCTCGACAAGGTCGGGGTCTATGCGGTGCGGCAAAATCCGGTACTCTTTACCAATCTGATGGCGGCACTCGAGGGGGGCGCTGGGGAGAGTTTTCGACCCCAGGACGACTATCTGCTGATTTTCAATCTGGGAGATGGCCGTGGAGTCTTTCGCCGCCAAAGCCTGGTGTTCGACGGCCGGCTGGCATTTTTGCTCAAAGACCGGATCGACCGTCAGTTCATGCGGCGATTTCAGGTCAGCGGTGAACGGCAGGAACCGGAAGATAACTTCTGAAGAGAGGACGGCCATGGGGATTCTCGAGCGCCTCGGCGATCGCCTCGATCAGCTTCTGGCGGGGCACTGAGAGGCGCCGACCGGCCGGATGTCGCCGGGGACAATCCGGGCCGGCACCCCTTGGAAGTTACCCGCCGGGTGTGTTAGGATTCTCAGTATCGAATAGCGTCAGGGAGAAGGGTTCTCCCCTGCGGGAGAGATCAATGGAGAAGGTGTTGTGAGCAGGGAGCAGACTCCTTCGGGGGAGACCAGAGTCAAAAGCCGTTCCCAGATCTCCCCCCCGCCGCTATTCAAGGTACTGATGCACAACGACGATTACACCACCATGGATTTCGTCGTGCAGATGCTCGAGGCGGTGTTTCACAAATCACCGACGGAGGCCCATCGGATCATGCTCAACATTCATGTCACCGGGATCGGGATGTGTGGTACCTTTCCCTGGGAAATCGCTGAAACCAAGGTGAACCGGGTCCACCTGCTGGCCAGAGAATCCGGCTTTCCCCTTCGCTGCAGCCTGGAAGAGGCATAAGGATCGATGTTCAGTCAGGAAGTGCAGATCACGTTTACGCTGGCGGTGCGGGAGGCTCAGCGCCGGCAGCACGAATATCTCACCACCGAGCATGTGCTCTACGCCATTCTCTTCGAAGAGAGCGGCCAGGACATCATTCTTGGCTGCGGCGGGGATATCGAGACCTTGCGCGAGATGCTGGAGGAGTTCTTCTCCCGGCACCTGGAGACCGTCCCCGGCAAAGAGGAGGCGGTCCCCGAGCAGACCATCAGTTTGCAGCGGGTGCTGCAGCGTACGGTGGTGCACCTGCAGGCGGCCGGCAAGAAAGAGATCACCGTCGGTGATGTGCTGGCGGCCATTCTCGAGGAGAAAAATTCGCACGCCGCCCACTTTCTGGAAGCGCAGGGGGTCTCCCGCCTCACCGTTCTCGATTATATCTCTCACGGGGTGAGCAAAACCCCCAGTGACGCGCCACGCAGCGCCCCTGGCCAGGAAGAAGGTGCTCCCGGGCGCCCGGCTCCGGCGCGCGACCCGTTGGCCGCCTTTACCGTCAATCTGCTGGAGCGGGCCAAAAAGGGGAAGATTGACCCGCTGATCGGGCGCACGCGCGAACTCGAGCGCACGACCCAGGTGCTATGCCGGCGGCGCAAGAACAACCCGATCTTCGTCGGCGACCCAGGGGTGGGGAAGACCGCTCTGGCCGAGGGTCTGGCGCTGAAGATTTTCCACGGCGACGTCCCCGACCTGCTGCGCGGCCACGAGATTCATGCCCTAGACATGGGGGCGCTGCTGGCCGGCACCAAGTTCCGTGGCGACTTCGAAGAACGGCTGAAGGCCGTCCTCAACGCCCTGGTGAAAAAGCCCAAGGCCATCTTGTTCATCGATGAAATTCATACGGTGGTCGGCGCCGGCGCCACCAGCGGCGGCTCTCTGGATGCTTCCAATATCCTCAAGCCGGTCCTCGCCTCCGGAGAGATGCGCTGCATCGGCTCGACGACCTATGAGGAGTATAAGAATCTCTTCGACAAGGACCGGGCCTTGTCGCGCCGCTTCCAGAAGATCGACATCAACGAGCCGACCGTCGAAGAGACGATCGAAATTCTGCACGGGCTCAAGGGGCAGTACGAGACCCATCACCAGGTGAGTTACAGCGACGAGGCGCTGCGCGCTGCCGCCGAGCTCTCCGCCCGGCACATCAATTTCCGCCACCTGCCCGACAAGGCGATCGACGTCATCGATGAGGTCGGCGCCTATCTGCGGCTGCACCCGCGGGAGAGTCGCCTGGTCGGGGTCGCCGAGGTGGAGGCGGTGGTCGCTTCCATTGCCCGTATCCCCGCCCGCAGCGTTTCGGTCTCCGACCGCAAACGGCTTAAACATCTCGACCGCGACCTCAAACGCAAGGTCTTCGGTCAGAACGCTGCCATCGATTCCCTCTGCCGCTCCATCCTGCGGGCCCGCGCCGGCCTGGGGCATCCGGAAAAACCGGTCGGCTCCTTTCTCTTCACCGGCCCCACCGGGGTCGGCAAGACCGAAGTGGCCAAGCAGCTGGCCGCTCAGATGGGGGTGGAGTTCATCCGGTTCGACATGAGCGAGTACATGGAGAAGCACTCGGTCGCCCGTCTCATCGGCGCCCCGCCGGGATATGTCGGTTTCGAACAGGGGGGGCTGCTTACCGATGCGGTGGTGAAAAACCCCTATGCCGTGCTGCTGCTCGATGAGATCGAAAAGGCCCACCCCGACCTGTTCAGTATTTTGCTGCAGGTCATGGACCATGGGACCTTGACCGACAACAACGGCAAGAAAGCCGATTTCCGCAACGTGGTGCTGATCATGACCAGCAACGCCGGAGCCCGGGAGATGAGCGCCTCGCCCATCGGCTTCGGCAACCTCGATCCGGTCAGCCCGAAAGTGGCGGTGGAGAAGACCTTTTCACCCGAGTTTCGCAACCGGCTGGATGCTGTCATCTCCTTCCGTCATCTCGACCAGAAGGTCATGCTCAAGGTGGTCGACAAATTCATGGGCGAGCTGCAGGAGCGGTTGCAGGAGAAGAACATCGTCGCCATCCTGTCATCGGCGGCCCGGCAGTGGCTGGCCCGTCGCGGCTATGATCCGCTCTACGGCGCCCGCCCTCTGGGGCGGCTGATGCAGGTCGAAATCAGCGATACCATCGCCACCGAGATCCTCTTCGGTCAGCTGAGCACCGGCGGCGAGGTTCGCATCGGGCTCAAAGGCGATCAGCTGACCTTCAGATACGTGTAGGCAATGGGCGAGAGGCGAGAGGCAAGCGGTAGCCTCATGCCTCCAGCCTGGCGTTGACTATGCCCGTTTATCAACTCATCGACCAACCTGTCTTTCCCCTCCCCGCCCTGGCGGAACCGGACGGACTGCTCGCGGTGGGAGGGGACCTCTCTCCGGCCCGCCTGCTGCTGGCCTACTCCACCGGCATCTTCCCCTGGTACAACGAGGGGGACCCGATTCTCTGGTGGTCTCCGGATCCACGCTGCATTTTCGAACCTGCGGAGGTGAGAATCTCCCGCAGTCTGGCCAAAACACTGCGGCGTGGAACCTTCTCCGTCACCTATGACCGGGCTTTTGCCGAGGTGATCGCCGCCTGTGCCAAAACGCGCCGGGAGGGGGAGGGGACGTGGCTCTCACCGTCGATGCAGGCGGCTTTCATCCGGTTGCATGAGCTCGGCTATGCCCACTCGGTGGAGGTCTGGTGCGAAGGGACTCTGGCAGGCGGGCTCTATGGGGTCGGTCTGGGGAGGTGTTTCTTCGGCGAATCGATGTTCCATCGGGTGACCGATGCCTCCAAGGTGGCGGTGGTCACTCTGGCCCGACGGCTGGGCGAGAGAGGGTTTGAGC
>JACZKF010000071.1 GCA_014860175.1 Desulfuromonadales bacterium
CTACCGCTTTCATGCGAACCCCCTGGCTGGCGCTTCCCCTCCGATTGCCATCTCACTTCGGTTCTCAAAATCTTTTTATCATGCGCGGCCATCCCTGCAAAAGGACGACGGGCATTCCCAGAGAGGCGCGGACCGCTGGCGGTGACATGCGGCGCCTCGGGGCTGCTGCAACGGGCGGGGGGAACAAGCAAAAACAAGTTGCTTTATTTGCAAAAACTCACAAAATGGGCGGGTGCAGCGACAGCCGATAAACTGCCGATGACCGGCATAGTTCGGAGGGGAAAACCAAATGACCAATCGCCCTGCCACCCTCCGCCCCAGCGGCGGCTATCGACGCCTGCGGTCATTTCAGGTAGCCGAAATCATCTATGACGGCACCGTCTCGTTCTGTAACCGATTCGTGAGCAAACGCTCGCGAACCCATGATCAGATGGTGCAGGCGGCAAGAAGCGGGCGGCAGAACATCGCTGAAGGAAGCCGGGCATCGGCGACTTCGAGTCAGACCGAGTTGCGGCTGGTGAATGTGGCGCGGGCCAGCCTGGACGAACTGCTGCTCGACTACGAAGATTTTTTGCGCCAGCGCGGCCTGCCCCAATGGGGCAAAGACGACCCCCAGTCGCGTAGTGTTCGGGCGGTGGGAAGGTTTCCGACTGATCCGCCGGATCGGACCGATCGGTCTGAGGTAAAGGCTTACCATCCCTGGCTCACCCACATCGACCCGGCCATCGCCGCCAACGCCTTGATCTGCCTGATTCACCAGGCGAACTACCTGCTCGACCGGCAGATCGCCAGCCTGGAAAGGCAGTTCATCGAAGAGGGGGGCTACAGCGAGCGGCTGGCTGCTGCCCGGCGGGAGAATCGGGGAAAACAGGATCCGGCATATCCGTCGGATCGGACAGATCGGTCTGATTTATCGTGCCCCGCCTGCGGAAAGCCGATGGTTCTGCGCATGGCCCGCAAGGGACCCAACGCCGGAGCAGCGTTCTGGGGGTGCTCGGGATACCCCGGATGCAGGGCGACAATGCCGGCTGAAACAAAGTAGACCGAAAGCCCCCAAACGCAAAAAACCCGCGATCCGAAGACCGCGGGTTTTGCTGTTCTGTGGTGCCGAAGGAGAGACTCGAACTCTCATGGGCTATTGCCCGCCACCCCCTCAAGATGGTGTGTCTACCAATTCCACCACTTCGGCAAAGCGGATGTATTTATACTGATTTGCCCTTTCGGTGTCAAGGGCAAATAAGGCTAGTTGCGTGGTTCGGCAGGCGCGCCCTGCTGATTCTCGACCGGGGGAGCGGCTTGCTGCTCCTGCTCGACTTTGCCCGGCTGGGTCACCTCGGTCGGCAGCTGGGCCGGGGTCCCGGTGAGGGGAACCGGCGAGGTCCCCTGGTCGGTCCGGGGGACCGTTGCCGGCATGACCGTGGTCGGCTCGCTGTAGAAGTAGGTCAGGGTCAGGCTGGTCAGCATGAAGATCACCGCCGCGCCGGTCGTCATCCGGGTCATGAAACTTTTGCCGCCGCCGGCACCGAAGACCGTCTGGCTCGAACCGGCACCGAACGAGGCGCCGATTTCCGCCCCTTTGCCGGCCTGCAGCAGGACGATGATGATCAGGGCGATGCAGACGATCACGTGCAGGGTAATCAGAAAGTACGTCATTTTTCTACCAGACTCCTTGAGGCGGCTTGATTTTCAGACCCGCAACATTAGCATAGATCCCGGGGGCTGCAAAGGGAAAATTCATCTCGGATAGCGGACGATGCCGGTAAAATCGTCGGCCTTCAGGCTGGCGCCGCCGACCAGAGTGCCGTCGATGTCCGGCTGGGCCATCAGGCCGCCGACGTTGTCCGGTTTGACGCTGCCGCCGTACAGAATGCGCAGGCTCTCGGCCCCTTCCGGGCCGAAGAGCTCCCGCAGCTGGCCGCGAATGAAGGCATGGGCCTCCTGGGCCTGGAGGTCGCTGGCGGTTTTGCCGGTGCCGATGGCCCAGACCGGCTCGTAGGCGACGATGAGCCCCGGCAGGTCGGCCGGGGTCAGTTCCGCCGTTCCCAGCCGAATCTGCCGCCGCAGCACGTCGAGCATCTTTCCCCCTTCGCGCTCCTCCAGGGTTTCGCCGATACACAAAATGACCACCAATCCCTCGGCGAGGCAGGCTTTGACTTTGCGATTGATGAACTCGTCGGTTTCGCCGAGGATCTGCCGCCGCTCGGAATGGCCGACGATGACATGGCTGCAGCCGCAGTCCTTGAGCAGCCAGGGAGAGATCTCGCCGGTGA
>JACZKF010000072.1 GCA_014860175.1 Desulfuromonadales bacterium
GCTGCTGACGATCAACGCCCGGGACAGGAAGTAGGGAGGTAGGAAGAAGGAAATCCTCTCCCGGCTTCCTCCCTCCCTGGATTCCTGTCTCACTGGATTCTTAGAACGATCTTGCCGAAGTGGCGGTCTTCCTCCATCATCCGGTGGGCGTCGGCGACCTCCTCGAGGGGGAAGACTTTCTCGATCAGCGGGACGATGGTGCGGTCGGCGAACTTCGGCAGCGCCCGCCGGCTGAATTCGGCGACAATTTCCCCTTTGTCCTTCACCGGCCGCGAGCGCAACACCGAGCCGATGATCTGCTGGCGCTTGACCATCATCAACGCCAGATTGAGCTCGGCCTTAATGCCGCTGATGACCCCGATGATGACCAGCCGGCCGGCATAGGCGAGGGAGTTCATGTTGGGGGCCAGGTACTGGGCTCCAACATGATCGAGGATCACGTCGGCCCCTTTCTTGGCGGTGAACTGCTTGACCGCCTCAGCGAAGTCGGGGGTCTGGGTATAGTCGATCACCAGGTCGGCCCCCAACTGCCTGACGCGCTCGAGTTTGCTCGGGTGGGCGGTGACAATGATCCTGGCCGCCGGGGTGAGGGCTTTGCACAGTTGAATGCCGGCGGTATTGACACCGCCGCCGCCGCCGTGCAGGATAACGGTGTTGCCGTCCTGCAGGCCGCCGATCATGAAGACATTGAGAAAGGCGGTAATGTACGATTCACACACGCAGGCCGCCTCTTCGAAACTCATGGCCGCCGGAATCGGCATCAGGTGACTGGCATAGGCAACCGCATATTCGGCGTAACCGCCGCCGCCTACCAGCGACATCACCCGGTCGCCTACCTGCCAGCCGGAGACCCCCGGTCCGAGGGCTTCGATCACGCCGGCCACTTCCAGGCCGAGGATTTCCGAGTCACCGGGGGGGGGCGGATATTTTCCCGCCCGCTGCACCAGGTCGGGGCGGTTGATGGATGTTGCCATTACCTTGATCAGTACCTGATCCGCCGCCGGCACCGGCTGTTCGGCCTGACCGACTCTCAGGACTTCCAGGCCGCCGAACCCGTCGAGCAAGGCCGCTTTCATGGTGTCTCCTCCTTGGTCTGCAACGCAGAGATGGAATTGTTAGAGCAACGGCTCGATTATAATTAATGGTTGCCGGGATGCAACCCAAAACGACCCCTGCGCTCCGGGTCATTGCGCCGGTTGTTACCTGCCGAAAGGAAAGATATATGGGAATCTACCACCGCTCCTGGCCGCTTTGGCTTATCGTCGCCGTCTTCTCCGTGCCGTTTATCGCGGGGTGCGCCCAGGCCCAGGAAACCTCCAAGGGGTCGGTCGAGGGGGCAAAAGCCCAGCAGCTGTTCAGCAGTGACTTTCCCGATGTGCCGATCAGGAGTTTCGCTCCAGCACCGCTGGCGGGGTGGTATGAAGTGGTGGTCGACAACGAGCGCATCGTCTACTTCAACCCGGAAGAAAGGGTGGCGATGTTCGGCGACCTGTTTCGCGGCCAGCGAAATAATTTGACCCAGAGCCGGCGGGCAGAGATGGCCGCCGAACTGCTGGCCAAGCTGCCGCGGGAGGCGGCGGTCAAAATCGGCAACGGCCCGAAGGTGGTCTACGAGGTCACCGACCCCGACTGCTCCTACTGCCGGCGCGGCAGCAGCTATCTCGACCAGCGCAGCGACCTCACGCGCTACATCTTCTTCTATCCTCTGCCGTCCCACCCCCAAGCCCCGGCCAAGGTCCGCTTCATCCTCGCTGCCGCCGACCAGCAGCAGGCGTATCACGAAGTGATGAAGGGGGTGTACGACACCGACAAGGGGGGTAAGCCGGTGCCGGAAGTCACCGACAACACCAAGCTCGAGGTCCACGTGGAGGTGGCCAAGAGGCTCGGCGTGCGCGGCACTCCGGCTTACTGGATCAATGGCCAGGCCATCTCCGGAGCGAACATCCCGGCCTTGGAGCAACTTCTCGGCCCCATCCCCGGCGGAGGCGAAGGGCGCTAGCGTGCGGGGCTTCAGGGGCCGGAAGATTTCGCCGTGCCCCGCGCACTTCCTCCGGTATACTGCAAGAGCGCGCCATCTCTGGGTCAGAGGATTGAGTGATGAAGAAAATCCTGGTGGTGGATGATCAGCCGACCATCCGGCGTCTGGTGGAGATCAGCCTGCGCTCCCCCGATCGTCAGATCCTGGAAGCCGACAGCGGGGAGAAGGCGATCGAAGTCGCCGTCGCCGACAAGCCGGATCTGATCATCATGGATCTGATGATGCCCGGCGGCATGGACGGTTTCCAGGCGGTCGAGATTCTCAAAGCGAATCCGGCGACCCGGGAGTGCCCGGTGCTGGTGCTCACCGCCAAAGACCAGAAAAGCGAACGGCTGCGGGCCTTTGAAGTCGGTGCCGGCGACTATCTGGCCAAACCGTTTAAACTGGAGTCTCTGGTGCGCAAGGTGGAAAATCTGCTCAGCTGACCCGCTCTCCCTTCCGCTTCTCTCGACTTGCTCCCTGCGTTTACTGCGTCGTTGACCATCGTTTGCTATCGCACGTCATGGAAGGAACTCTGCCGGTGAAGACAGACCTGCTGGAAAAAGGGGCGATCGTGCAGCGCGACAAACAGAGCTACGCCATCGCCCCGCATCTCCCCGGTGGCATTACCGACGCCGCTACTTTGCGCAATATCGCCGATGTCGCCGAGCGCTACGGGGCGAAGATGCTGAAGCTGACCAGTGCCCAGCGCATCGCCCTGATCGGCCTCCCCGAGGAAAAGCTCGAGGAGATCTGGCAGGCGCTGGGGGTACAACCCGGGGCCGCTATCGGGCTGTGTGTGCGTTCGGTGAAGGTCTGTCCGGGTACCGACTGGTGCAAGCGCGGGCAACAGGACTCGGTGTCGGTCGGCCTGGAGGTGGACCGCCGCTACCACGGCCTGGAGCTCCCCTGGAAATTCAAGATGGGGGTTTCGGGATGCCTCAACGATTGCGGTGAAACCTGCATCAAGGATGTGGGGTTGATCGGTACTTCCAAGGGGTGGAACCTGATGGCTGGCGGCAACGGCGGCTCCCAGCCGCGGCTGGCGGTGCGCCTGCTCGATACTATCGCTACCGACGCCGAGGCGCTGGCGCGGGTCGACCAGCTGGTGCAATGGTTCAAGAAACAGGACCGGCGCTGTCGGCTCGGCAAGCTGGTGGAGGAGATGGGGGTCGAGCGGGTACGGCAGGAGGCGCTGGGACTGTGAAGCTCAGCAGTCACCTGTGACCGCAGCGGACATCACCCATCACCCATCACCCATCAATTGTCACGTCCTTGACGAATTTATACCCCCGTCCGCGAACGGTCAGGAAATGGGCCGGTCTGGCCGGATCGGCTTCAAAGTAGCGGCGCAGGCGCACGATGAAATTATCGAGGGTGCGGGTTTCGGTATCGGGGGCCATCCCCCAGACCTCCTGCAACAGCTCGGCGCGGGAGACCACTTTCCCTTCGCGTTGGAAAAACGCCTGCAGCATGCGCGTCTCCCGTTCGGTGAGGAGGATCTCTCCGCGGGGCGTGAGGGCCCGTCCTTCGGCCAGATCGACTTGGTTGCCGCCGAAGCTCTGCCGTGCATCCGCAGGCGGACGGTACCATTCGGAGCGCCGCAGCATCCCCCTGACCCGCAGCAGGAACTCCTCCAGGCTGAACGGTTTGACCAGGTAGTCGTCAGCCCCTTCCGCCAACCCCTTGACCCGGTCTTTTTCCCCCGAACGGGCGGTCAGGATGAGAATCGGCAGGCGCGGATCGGCCCGACGCAGCTGCCGGCAGACCTCCAGGCCGCTGATGCCGGGGAGCATCAGGTCGAGAACCGCCAGCGTCGGCAGCTGCTTCTTGATCTGCTGCAGCGCCTCTTCGCCGGTGACCACGTGGGTCACCGCGTACCCCTCTTCTTCCAGGTTGAAGACCAGCCCCCGGGCGATATGCGGCTCATCTTCGACCAGCAGAATCCGCGGGCGGTTCATGCTTCGACCTGCTGACTATCGGCGACCAGCGGCAGCACGACATGTACGGCGGTCCCCTGGTCGGAGCCGGCGCTTTCGATCCAGGTCTTGCCCCGATACAGGCGGACGGTCGCCCGGACGATGAACAGTCCCAGCCCCGAACCGCGGATGGTCTCCCCCGGATAGCGGACCCGATGGAACATGCGGAAGACGTTTTCGCGCTCCTCCGGGACGATCCCCCGGCCTCGGTCGGTCAGGACAAAATGGGCCATCTTGCCGTCACGAAACAGGTGGACCCGAATCTGCGGGGAGCCGAGGGAATAGAGGATGGCGTTCTCCAGCAGGTTTCGATACACCGTCTCCAGCGCTTCCGGCTCGATGCGCACCCGCAGGTCGGGGGTGAGGTCAAGCTCCATCCGGCCGGCTCGCGGTAGCGCATAGCGGTGCCGCCCGAAGTAGCCAGCGGTAAACTCGGAAAGGTCGAGAGTGCGCGGCGCCGGCTTGGGACCACGGTTCTCCAGCCGGCTGGCGGCCAGCAGGTTGTCGATCATCGTCCCCAGGCGTTCGGTGTCGGCCAGCATGGTGTCGAGGAAAACTTCCATCTTCTGCGGCGATAGCCGGCGCCGGCGGATCGTTTCCAGATGCAGCCGCAAGGAAGCCAGGGGGGATTTGAGTTCATGGCTGACCTGGGCGATGAAGTCCCGCTGTGCCCGGTAGAGATTTGCCT
>JACZKF010000073.1 GCA_014860175.1 Desulfuromonadales bacterium
GAAGAAGGCAGCCGATGCGATATTGCCGGAGCGGCAACTGGTGATGATCGGTTTGGAATTATCGATGCCGGCGAGCGCCAGGTCGGCAGCGATATCTGCTGCCGATTTGAACTGGAACCCAGCGGAGCCGACTCCGGAGGCTGCCTTGCCCGCGGCATAATCGACGTTGAACTTCTTCCAGTCATACGTCTTGCCGCCGACGACCAACCCTTCAAAAACTACATAATCGCCGGCCACATCCGAAAACACGCCGGGCGTAGAAAAAGGAGGAGCGGTCCCGCGGAAATCAATCGGTTGATGGCTGCCAGACCTGACGGCCACGATCATCTCCGACAGTGAGGTGCGCAGGTCAGACCGCAAGGTGCCAAGCTGCCGAACGCTGTAGGTGGAGGGGGCGACCACCGGCACCTCGACCGTCAACTGATCGACCGGCCAGACACCATTAAAACCGTTGAGCACCTTGAGGCGCTCCTTCGGGAAACCCCAGTAGCGGAACTGGGCATAAGCGCGCAGGACCTTGTGCGTTTCATTGAAAGAAGAAGTGATGACGATGGTCGTTCGTTCATCGATGCCGTGCTTTTGCAACATCTTGTCCATGCTCGGACCGTCCAGAACCATTTCGGCGGAGAGGGCCGGCCCCTCAACCCGGTTTTGATAGTTCTCGGACATGTTCCATAGCTGGGCGCCGGGGATATGTCCTTTGGAATAGTAGAGAGCCTCCTCGGTCACATCGAGGATGACCACCCTGCCGTCGAAACTGTTGGGGGCATTGATCAACCCGGCATCCATCCATCCCTTGAGGGTCGCCGGCTCGATCACGACGTTGGTAGCATGCCCCTCGATAGCGACATTCGATATGGCGCCAGAACTTGGCTCATCATAGCTGTCACTGCTGCAGCCGGTGAGAGCAGCGGTAGCCGCGAATAGAATTGCCAGGAGCAAGGCAGTGCCCCTTTTGACGTTCGCAAAAAGCAGGTGTTTCATGTTACCTCCTAGAAAATTGATAGGTACTCCAAGCCAATGCGACGCCGCTTGCCTCCTCACCTCCCTCTGGGGCGGCAGAACCCGTGAGCCGACGTGGAAAACTCGACTCATGAAAGTTTAATTAGAAGAATAAGATTAACAATGACTTACATATAGAAAGAACAATCTTTCTTTTTCTGTCAATGGCCGTTTCGCCGGACAACAAACAGCAAATGCCATACCATTTTTCCCGCGTGCAGCAGGGGTATTTCATAACTTACGGCGAACGTTTGGAAATATGGATGAAATTATCAGAAGTGGGTTGAGGATGGCCCAATTGGGGGGAGCTTAGGTTCGGCCAAATGACTGGATAGAAGGTGGCTCAGGCGCGGATTGCCGCCCAGGCGTTAGCGAACAGTTCCTCCGCCATTTCGCCGAGTGATTTCTCCAGGACACACTGCAGGCGCAGTTCGACCGGGCGCAAAATGGCTCCGGTGAAGCTGATGGCGGAGACGAGGAAATCGCCCGGGCGCAGATCGCCGGCGGCGATGCCGTCCCGCACGATAGCCTGAATGAGGCGAAACGGTTCGGTGAAGCAGAGGGGAATGCAGTCGTGCATGAACTCGGCGTGGCGCATGAAAAGCAGGTATTCCATCATTTCCGGGTCCTGCTCGGCGGTCTCGTAGACCACCTCGGCAAAAGCCCGCAGTTTCTCATAGGTGCTCTGCCGCCCATCCAGCCGCGCTTGGAACAGCAGATGGAAATCGGCCAGAGTCTGCTCGTGAATGTGCTTGGCCAGCGCCTCTTTGTTCGGGAAGTAACTGTAGATGGCACCGGTGCTGACTTCCGAGGCCTGGACGATGGCCGGAATGGAGACGTTGTGGTACCCCTTCTGCACGAACAGCCGGCGGGCGGTCTGCATTACCCGAGTCATCTTTTCCTGTGGATCGATGCGCCGCGGCTTTTTGGTCCGCGCAGCAAGGGAGTTAGCGACGCTCATTTCCCACGCCTTTCAGTGGATTCAAATCATCATGAAGGGGTTATTTCCGAGTACCCTCCTGCAAGGAGCAATCAAAGCACAGCCGAGGATCATCGTCAAGAGGTGCGTTAGACCTGGCGCTGCCGGAGAAAGGTCAGCACCCGCAGCGCTGTCTGATCGGCAGCGTGCACACAGTCGTTGATCCCGATCCCGAAGAAGGCGTTGCCGGTGAAAAACAGACCCGGCCAGTTGCTCAGTCGCTCCTCGAGACCGCGCAGACGCCGAGCGTGGCCGACCGTGTACTGAGGGATGGCCTGCTCGTGGCGAAAGATGCGGACGAAATCGGGTTCGGCACCGACCCCCATGATCTGGCGCAGATCCCCCATCACCCGGCTCTTCACCTCGGCGTCGGAGAGGGCGATCGCCCCCGGCTTGGTCGCCCCCCCCATCATCGAACGCAGCAGCACCTGCCCCTGCGGCGCCCGGTTGGGGAAGATGCTCGAGTCCCAGAGAGTACCAAGAGTCTGGCGACCCTCCCGCCGCGGGATCAGATAACCGAAGCCGTCGAGAGGTCGGGAAATCTTCTCCCGCTGATAGCCGAAGCAGATAACGTTCATCGAGGCGTAGGGGATCTGCCGCAGCAGTTCCGCCATGGCGGAGTCGAGCGGCGCCATCAGGCCGGCCAGGGCATGGGCGGGGACGGCGCTGACGACCAGATCGGCCTCCAGCGTTTCACCATTGGCCAATGACAGCTCAAAACCGTCCTGGCTCTTCCTGATTTCCCGCACCTCGGCCCCGGTGCGTACCGGCCCGGCTAAAGCCGCGGCGGTATGGTCGGTCAATTCCTGGACCCCGCCGCGAAAAGAGGTGAGCACACCACCGGGGCCGGCGGCGCTCGCCACCTCTTTGCCCGCCTTGCGCTCGGCCCGCTTCTGTCTGGCCAGGCGCACCATTGCTTTGATCAGCCCGCCGTATTCCTGCTCCAGCTGGTGAATGCGGGGGAAGCAGCTTTGCAGACTCATCGTCTCCGGGTCGCCGGCGAAAATACCCGAGACCATCGGACCGATCAGTTTGTCGAGAGCCTCCTGCCCGAGGCGTCGGCGGGCGAATTCGGCCAGGGTTTCGTCGGCTCCGTCACGGCGGGCGGGGATCAGCGGCTCGGCGGCTAGGCGACCTTTCCCCCGCCAGCTGAGAAGCTGCGACTTGAGAAAGGAGGGGCCGTTCTCCGGCAGCCGGTGCAACTGCCCAGCAGAATAGATGAAGCGCTTGCGCGCATTATCGTCGGAGCGCAGCAGACGGTCGCGGATCCGCAGCCGATCACACAGTTCGAGAGTCATCGGCTTGCTGTCGAGAAAACCGTTGGGCCCCCATTCGCAGAGAAATCCCTCCTCCTGGATGCTCCAGAACTTCCCCCCCAGCCGCGGCTCTTTCTCCAGAACCGTAATCTGCAGTTCGAGCCCGGCCTGTTGCCCCTGCCACTGCAGGGCATGGGCGGTCGACAGCCCGGAAACTCCTCCTCCGAGGACGGCAATGCGGGTCATGGGATCTCCTCTTCTTCAGCAGCGCTCATTGAGCCTTGCTCCAGCCATGCAGAATGCCACGCTGCCATTTCAGGTCAAGAAAAAACTTTACCCCTTGCCACGACAGGAGATAGAACCAGCGTTCGGGCCAGCTTTTTGCAGGCTGCCAGTATCACCAGTTGCCTGCAATCCACCGGGGGATGGAGCAGGGACTTCAACACAGGAGTACGCCCCCCATGGAGCCGGAATTCTCCTTGATCGACCTTCTGAATTCTTTGGAGCAGCCTGTCATTATTTTGACTGGCGACGGAGAACGGGTCGAAGCTGTGACTTCCGCCGCCCGCGATCTTCTGGCCCCCATCGACCCGACCCCATGGACCGTTCCACCGGCCTGGGTGCAGGAGCTTCTTCCCCCGCTGCTCACCGGCGCGGTCGACGAGCGGCGCCTCTATCGCACCATCGGAACCGGGGGTGAGAGGCGCCACCTTCAGGTCGTCCTCAAAAGACTGGCAAGCGACGCCATTCTGATCTTCTTTCAGGAAGCCGCTGGCCCCGGCCTCGGGCAGGAAAATATCCGCCAATTGATCCAGGGTGTATCGACAGCCACCGGGGCAACCTTCTTCCGCTCCCTGGTCCGGCACCTGGTCTACGCCCTCAATGCCGACCATGCCTTGATCGGCGAGTTTGTCGATGCCGACCGGCAGACCATACGCACCGTCGCTCTCTGTATCGATGGCGAGATAGCCGACAATTTCCAGTTCCCCCTCGCGGGATCCCCCTGCGCCCGGGTAGTCAAGGAGGGGCTGCAGTGTTTCCCCGATAAGGTACCGGAACAGTTTCCGGAAGAGCTGCGGGCGGCCCAACTGGGGGTAGTCGCCTATTATGGCATTCCTCTGCAGGATGCCGAGGGACGAGTCATCGGCCTGATGGCGGTAATGGGGCGCCGGCCCCTGCTCGACACTCAAATCATTGTCTCCATTTTGCAGGTATTCGCCGCCCGGGCAGCGTCCGAACTGGAGCATCAGATCGCCGCCGAAGCCAGGCAGGAGCAGCTTCACTTCCTCCAGTCGCTCCTGGATGCCATCCCCAATCCGATCTTCTTCAAGGATCTAGAAGGGAGGTATCTCGGCTGCAACGCCTCCCTGACCCGCACCCTGGGGGTGGAGAAGGCGGCGCTGGTCGGCCGTCAGGTCTTCGATGTGGCGCCGGCCGGCCGGGCCTGGCTCTGCTACCGGGAAGACCAGGCGGTGTTTGCCTCCGGGGAGGTGCGCGCCTATGAGACCTCCCTGACCTATGCCGATGGCCGGCAGCGGGTGGTGGTGTTCAACAAGGCCCCTTTTTACCACCGCAACGGGGAGATGGCCGGCCTGGTCGGGGTCATTCACGATCTCACCGACCGCAAGGAGGTGGAGGAGCGCTACCGCATCCTCTTCGACCAGTCGCCGGACGCCATTCTCATTCTCGACCCGCAGACCTCCGCCCCCATCCAGTTCAACGCCCAGATGCCTGGACTGCTCGGCTACACCGCAGAGGAGTTCGCCACCGTGCGGCTGAACGACCCCCAGGTCAACGCAGACCCGACTGTCTGTCGGGAAAAAACGGCCGGCATTTTGGCCAACAATGGCCAGGAAGAGTTCGAGTGCCAGTTGCTGGCCAAAAATGGCGAACCGGTTGCGGTGCTGATTCGCGCCCGCGCCATCGAGATCGCCGGCCAGCGCGCCCTGCATATGATCCTTCGCGACATCACCCAAAGCAAACTCGCCGAACGCCAGATCTATCAACTGGCCTACTTTGACTCCCTGACCGGGTTGCCCAATCGCACCCTGCTGCGCGACCGCATCCATCAGGAAATCGCCCAGGCGAAGCGCAGTGGCAAAAAGTTCGCCATCTTCTTTCTCGATCTCGACCGCTTCAAACGGATCAATGACAGCCTGGGGCATAGCATCGGTGATCAGATGCTGAAACAGGTCAGCCAACGACTGATCAGCACGGTGCGCCGAAGTGATACCATTGCCCGCCTCGGCGGCGACGAATTCATCATCCTCCTCCCGCAGCTTCGCCATCAACTGGATGCAGCGCGGGTGGCGGAAAAAATTCTCGCCTCCTTGCACAAACCGTTCGTCATGGGAGAGACCGAGATGTTCAGCTCCGCCAGCATCGGCATCGCCCTCTACCCCGATGACGGGCAGGACAAGGAGGATCTGCTGAAGAATGCCGACCTGGCCATGTATCAGGCCAAGGAGCGCGGGCGCAACACCTATCAGTTCTTCGCGCGGGAAATGAACCAGCAGGCGATTGACCGCATGGCCGTGGAGTCACACCTGCGCCGGGCTCTGGAACGCCGTGAGTTTATCCTCTACTATCAACCGCAGATTGAGGTACAGACTGGCCGCATCACCGGGCTGGAAGCCTTGATCCGCTGGCAGCAACCGGAGCTCGGGCTGGTTCCCCCGGCGCAATTCATTCCCCTGGCCGAGGAGACCGGGCTGATCATTCCGATCGGCGAATGGGTTTTGGAAGAAGCCTGCTCCCAAAACCGGCGCTGGCAGGAAGCCGGCCTGCCGTCAGTGACCGTGGCCGTGAACATTTCGGGACGGCAGTTCAAAGAAGGGACCCTGGTCCAATCGGTCCGACAGGTCCTGAAGAAAACAGGGTTGGCGCCCAACTGGCTGGAGCTCGAGATGACTGAAACCATCCTCATGGAGAATGCGGACAACGCCCGTGAAACTCTCGAGCAGCTCAAAGCGATGGGAGTAAAGCTGACCATCGACGACTTCGGTACCGGCTATTCGTCATTGAACTATCTCAAACACTTTCCCCTGGACCGGTTGAAAATCGACCAATCCTTCGTGCGCGACCTCATCGAAGATCCCCATGATGCCCGCATTGTCGAGGCGGTCATCGCCCTGGCGCACAGCCTGCAGCTGACCGTGGTCGCCGAAGGGGTGGAGACGGTGGAACAGCTGGAATTCCTGCAGCAGCGCCGCTGTCTGGAAATGCAGGGTTATCTTTTCAGCCGTCCGAAGCCGGCCACCGATATTCCTCCCCTGTTCCTGTCGAGTGTGCGGCCTGGTGCCTAGAGGTGATTGCCGCCTACCTGATCGGCTCTGACTATTGCCGCGGCTGCGGATACTTCATCGCCTGAGCCCGCTTTGACTCCAACGCCAGCCGCAACTCCGGCGGCGGCTCGAGAGCGAGCCCCTGTTCCGCCGCCTGCCGGGCGCCGTCCGGATCACCGCCGGTCAGTTGGATCTCGGCCAGGGTATCCCAGAAGGCCGGCTCCTCGGGGCGAGCGGCCACCGCCCGACGTGCCCACCCCTCTCCTTCTCCCCCGCGGCCGCTCTGCAGCAAGACCCAGGCGAGATTGTTCATCGCCGCCGCCTCCCCGGGGTCGCGCTCCAGAGCCCGTCGGTAGTCGGCGGCCGCCTCGTCCCACCGTTCCTGAAAAGCCAGCACATTCCCGCGGTTCACCAGCGGCA
>JACZKF010000074.1 GCA_014860175.1 Desulfuromonadales bacterium
GTGTTCGTAAAGGGCGATCAGCGCCCCGAGGGTGGAGGGGGTGAGCTGAGGGAAGAGGAGGGAGTTGGTCGGCCGGTTGCCGGGGAAGACCCGGTGCGGCAGCAGCCGGTCGACTTCCGCCTCGGCCAGGCCGGCCGCCTGCATCTCCCGCCGCGCCTCCTCGGCCGTCTTTCCCATCATCAGCGCCTCGGTCTGGGCGAAGAAGTTGGAGAGGAGCAGGGTGTGGTGCTCGCCGAGCGGATTGTGCGAACGGGCCGGGGCGATGAAATCGGCGGGAACGAGCCGGGTCCCCTGGTGGATCAGCTGATAGAAGGCGTGCTGGCCGTTGGTCCCCGGCTCCCCCCAGAGGATCGGACCGGTGGCATAGTCGACCGCCTCGCCGGCGCGGGTCACCCGCTTGCCGTTGCTCTCCATGTCGGCCTGCTGCAGGTAGGCCGGAAAACGGTGCAGGTACTGGTCGTAAGGGAGAATGGCCTGGCTGTCGGCGCCGAAGAAATCGACATACCAGACCCCAAGTACGGCCAGGATCACCGGCAGGTTACTCTCCAGCGGGGCGCTACGGAAGTGCTCGTCCAGCCGGTGGGCGCCGGCCAGCAGTTGGAGGAAGTTCTCCATCCCGACGTAGAGGGCGATGGAGAGGCCGATGGCCGACCAGAGGGAGTAGCGGCCGCCGACCCAATCCCAGAACTCGAACATGTTCTCCGGGGCGATGCCGAACTCCCGTACCCGGGAGGCGTTGGTGGAGATGGCGAGGAAGTGCTTCGCCACCGCCGCCTCATCTCCCGTCCGCTGCACCAGCCACTGCCGGGCGCTGTGGGCATTGGCCATCGTCTCTTGGGTGGTGAAGGTCTTGGAGGCGATGAGGAACAGGGTCGTCTCGGGGTCGACCCGTTTGAGCGTCTCGGCCAGATGGGTGCCGTCGACGTTGGAGACGAAATGGGCCCGCAGGTCGGGGCGGGCGTAGGGGCGCAGCGCCTCGCAGACCATGCAGGGGCCGAGATCCGAACCGCCGATGCCGATATTGACGATATCGGTGATCGCTTTTCCGGTGTAGCCGCGCCACTGGCCGCCGCGCACCTTGTCGACCAGTTCCTCCATCTGCGCCAGCACCCGGTTGACCCCCGGCATGACGTCCTCGCCGTCGACCCGGATCGGCCGGTTGCCGCGGTTGCGCAGGGCGACGTGCAGCACCGCCCGGTTCTCGGTGCTGTTGATCTTCTCGCCGGCGAACATCCGGCCGATCCCCTCTTCCACCCCCGCCTGGCGGGCGAGATCGAAGAGGAGCGTCATCGTCTCCCCGGTTGTCCGGTTCTTGGAATAGTCGAGGAGGAATTCGTCCCAGCGGCGGGAAAATTTGTCGAAGCGGTCAGGGTCGGCGGCGAACAGCTCCCGCATCGGCAGCTCGGCCGCCTCGCGATAATGCACCTGCAGCGCCTGCCAGGCGGGGAGTCGGGTCAGTCTCGGCATGGCAATCTCCTCCGGAATGGAAAATCAGCCATACACTCTACCCGATTTTGAGGAGAAGCCAATTATTATAAGCGGGGACGCCCTTGCGATTATGCGT
>JACZKF010000075.1 GCA_014860175.1 Desulfuromonadales bacterium
TCGCGGAACTGATCGGGATCGGGGCGGCTGACGGCGGGCAAAGGGATGCGGCGGCAAGCGTGGGCCTCTCCCCCGGCCGCCTCCCAGATGATGATCTCCCGCCGGGCCCAGGTAACGAAATGCCGCAGACCGAGGGCGTCGGCAAAGGCGAGACCCGATTCCAGCTCTTCTTCGGTGGTTCGGGTCGGAAACAGAAAGAGACCGCCAGCCATGAAGCTGTCGCGATTGACCCAGAGGACCAGCGGCAGGGAGATCTCCCCCAGGGCAGTCAGCAGCGGCAGGGAGGTTTCGATCCGGCGAAAGGGAAAGCGTCCTTCGGCGATGAACTCCTCTGCCCAGCGGGCCAGCTGGCGGCCGAAAAGTTGAAGGGTCTGGTGATCCATGAGGGGGTCTTGGGTCGAGAGCAAAAAAAGAGAGGCCGCCACAACGACGGCCTCAGGGGGTGATTCGGCAGGGCTTAAGTGCTTCGTTGCCCCCAAGCTGGGAACTTAGCATACCCATTTCCCCCTTTTCAATGTTTTTTTCCCGCTGGCAGGCGGCCTCGCAGTTCCATTTCGATCACCAGCTGCTTCAGATCTTCCAGGTCCCGCTTTAAACGAGCCAGTTCTGTGCGCTGACTCTCGGTTTCCCGGCGACTGGCGGCCAAGTCTCTCTCCAGGGTCTTGAGCCGCCGGCTGGCCCCTTCCCGGGCTGCCGTCTCCCGGCTGGCAACGACGCCGACCACCGCTTCGGCCCGAAGCGTCCAGGGGCTCTGAGGGTAGTCCCCGCGCAACTTCAGCAGCGCCTCTTCGGGACCTCCAGCGGCCAGCTCCTGCAAAAACTGGTCGAACAGGGGCTCTGGCGCTCTCTCCATCAACTGGGGTAGCGGCAGGGCACAGCCGGTGAGGGCCGGCAGTAGCAGCCACAGCAACGTCCAACGCATGATCAGGTGATCCTCCGTCTGTCGATCAGGTAGTTGCTCCCCGGCAACGTTTTCAGATGTTCTTTCATGCTGACGCAGGCGCGGCTGACCGCTTGCGGCGAACGGACATCGAGGTGGCTGGAAACGACGACCGCGACCGAAACGGTCAGCAGCGGAAAAGTCCTCTTCTCGCCGAAGCGGTCCTCAGCCACGAAGAAACCGGCCAGACGGTCCTCTTCCGAGTAAAAACTCGGGACCATCCGATCGAACCCCTCGAGCACTTCCTTCGCCACCGGCTCGGCGCATTCAATGCTGGTGATCACCACAAAATCATCGCCGCCGATGTGCCCGATCAGGTCGCCGGTGTTTCCGTGCTGCCCCACGACATCCCGCACCAGGTTGCCGACCCGGGCAATGATTTCGCTCCCCGCCCGGTAGCCGTAGCGATCATTGTAGGCTTTGAAGTGATCCAGGTCGATATACAGATGGGCAAAAGGGGTCGCGGTCTGCAGCCGGGTTTCGAGTTCCCGATCGATGGCCAGGTTCCCCGGCAGATGGGTCAGGGGGTTGGCGTCGAGCCGCAACTTCTCCAGTTCCGTGAGTTTTTGCCCCATGGTCCGGAACTCCCGGGCGAGCATGCCGAATTCATCGCGACGTTCCGTCAGGGGGATCGGGAAATCAAAGCTGCCGGCGGCGATTTCTCGCGTCGCCCGGGTGAGGGCGGTCACCGAGCGGTGAATGCCCAGGACGATCGCCATCGCCGCCGGTGCCGACAGGCCGATGCCGATGAAGGCGAGCAGCAGGGTAATGCGGTAAGCGCGGGCGCTGGCCAGGTTGAAATCGATCAGGCTCTGGTCAAGCAGCGCCTGGCGGTTGCCGAGGAAGGTTTCGAGCTCAGCCAGCAGGTTCTGCCGCAAAGGAGAGAGAGAGAGGCTGCACGACTGCGCCTGGGGCCAGGCGCCGCTGGCCAGCAGTTCACGGCAGGCCGCCTCCTGCTGGCGGTAGCGGGTGAGCGGCGCGGCCGTGCGTTGCAGAAACTCCGGCAGCGGCAAAGAGGCCAGAGCACGCCACTGCTGATCGAGCTCCTCCCGGCGGCGCTCCAGCAGGTCGAGGAAAGCCTGGTCGCGCAGAATCAAAAACTGCTTCTCCAGCGTCTCCTGGGCCAGCAGATTCTGCTGCAGGGTGCGGGCCAGCCCCAGGGCCTGGAATTCGACCGAGATCAGCCTCTCCGAGCGAGAGGTCTGGTCATGCAGGCTCCCCAAGGCATAGACGATCGCCACCATACTGAAGGCGACGATGAGCAGGTAGCCGGCGGCGACTTTGCGGGTCAGAGTGAAGATTGGTTTCTTGATGGGTTCCTTCATTTGCCTTCGCTTGCGTGCCCCACCCGAAGCGCCGGGTCGGGGCGTCAGGAAAACAGATCGTGGGCCCCGCTTCGCGGCAGGCGGTCGAAATGGCGATACGCCAAAGCGGTGGCGATCCGCCCGCGGGGGGTGCGATTGAGAAATCCCTGCTGCAGGAGAAATGGTTCGATGACGTCTTCGATGGTGTCTTTTTCTTCTCCGATGGCCGCTGCCAAAGTGTCCAGGCCGACCGGTCCGCCGGAGAACTTGTCGATGATGGTGAGCAAAATCCGTCGATCCATATGATCGAGACCTTCAGCATCGACCTCCAACCGTTCCAGGGCATGGTCGGCGGCTTCCCGGGTAATCACGCCATTGCCGATGACCTGGGCGAAATCCCGCACCCGACGCAGCAGGCGGTTGGCAATTCTCGGCGTGCCACGACTGCGCCGGGCGATCTCCAGGGCGCCCGATGGCTCGGTGACGATCTCCAGGATCTTGGCACTGCGGCGGACAATGGTGGCAAGTTCGTCGGGAGAGTAGAATTCGAGGCGGCTGATCACCCCGAAGCGGTCGCGCAGCGGCGAGGAGAGCAGGCCGGCCCGGGTGGTCGCCCCGACCAGGGTGAAGCGGGGGATGTCGAGCTTGATGGTGCGGGCGGACGGACCTTGGCCGATGATGATATCGAGCTGGTAGTCTTCCATGGCCGGGTAGAGGATATCTTCCACGACCGGTGACAGGCGATGGATTTCGTCGATGAACAGCACATCGCCCGCCTCCAGGTTGGTCAGGATGGCGGCCAGATCGCCGGTCTTCTCGATCACCGGGCCGGAAGTGCTCTTGATGTTGACCCCCATTTCATTGGCGATGATATGGGCCAGAGTGGTCTTGCCGAGCCCCGGTGGGCCGTAGAACAGGACATGGTCAAGCGACTCCCCCCGGCGGCGGGCGGCGTCGATGAAGACCTGCAGGTTCTCCTTGGCCTTGCCTTGGCCGATGTACTCCGCCAAGGAGCGCGGGCGCAGGCTCGCCTCGTACCGCCCATCATCATCCATGGGGGTGGCGGCAATCAGCCGGGCGGCAGTCTGCTCAGACTCGGGGATCACGGCACCTTCACTTCACCAGGATTTTCAACGCCCCCTTGAGGATCTCCTCAAGGGGAGCAGTGACGGAGATCTCCATCGACTCCAGGACTTTACGGGCCTGGGGCTCCTTGTAGCCAAGGTTGACCAGGGCCGACAGGGTGTCTTCCACCGGGGTGGCCAAGGCCCCCTGCCGGATCGATGAGGCCAGCTGCTGCGCTGGGGGGGCCAGGCGTTGCACTTTATCCCGCAACTCGAGCACCAGCCTTTCAGCTGTTTTCTTGCCGATGCCGGGAACGGCGGCCAAGCGGGCCAGATTGCCCTGGGCCAAGGCCGACTGCAGGTCGGCCGCCGGAATATTGGACAAGATGTTCACCGCCAGCTTCGGGCCGACGCCGGAGACCGAGATCAGCAAGGTGAACAGCTCTTTCTCCTCCGCCGTCAGGAAGCCGTAGAGGTGAATCGCATCTTCCTTGACCTGGGTGTACACCTGCAGGCGCACCATCCCGGTGCCCGGCAGAGCATAGAAGGTCGACAGCGGAATGGTCACCCGGTAGCCGACGCCACCGACATCGACAATCAGGTGATCGATGGATCGATAGGCGATGGTGCCGGTCAGCAGGGCGATCATACGATCCTTCAGGCGTCGGGAGCTGGGAGCTAGGAGCGACGGCCACCGGCGACGGCGGCCTGGCGCAGACGATCGGTCAAATTATGGCTATGGGCGTGGCAGATGGCAACGGCCAGGGCATCGGCGGCATCTTCCTGGGCGATTTCCGGCAAGGCCAGCAACAGCCGCACCATCTGCTGAACCTGCCCCTTCTCCGCCCGCCCGTAGCCGACCACGGCGCTCTTGACCTGCAGGGCCGTGTATTCGAACACCGGCAAGCCAGCCTGCACCGCCGCCAGCAGGGCTACCCCCCGGGCATGCCCCAGTTTGAGGGCCGAGAGGGCGTTGCGGGCGACGAAAATCTGTTCGACGGCGACGGCCTGTGGGGCATAGTCGGCGATGACCTGCGCGAGAGAGGCGTGGATGGTTTGCAGCCGCCGCGGCAACTCTTCGTCGCTGCGGGTGAAGATCGCGCCGTTGTCCAGGTGGATCAGCCGGTTTCCCTGCTTCTCGACCAAGCCGTAGCCGGTGGTCCCGGTACCGGGATCGATGCCCATGATTCGCATATCAGGCTGCAGGTAAGAGGTTAGGGGTCGTCTGAAGGAGCTCAGGCCATGGCGCTTTCGAGCTCTTCCTCGGAGATGTCGAAGTTGGCATAGACGTTCTGGACATCGTCATAGTCTTCGAGTTTGTCCATCATCTTGAGCATCTGCTGGGACTGCTTCCCTTCCAACTGGACGACGGTCTGGGGAATCATGGTGATTTCCGCCGCCTGCCAACGTAGCCCGGTGGCCGCCAGGGCGTCGCGCACGTCGAGGAAACTGTCCGGCTCGGTGACCACTTCGAAGCCATCTCCGGAATCTTTGACATCTTCGGCGCCAGCTTCCAGCGCCGCTTCGAAGATGGCATCAAAATCATGGTCTTGGCCAAAAGTGATCAGGCCCTTGCGGTCAAAGAGGAAGGAGACCGACCCGCTGACCCCGAGGTTGCCGCCATGCTTGCTGAAGATATGCCGCACATCGGCCACGGTCCGGGTGCGGTTGTCGGTCATGAATTCGACGATGACCGCCACTCCGCCGGGTCCGTAGCCTTCGAAGATCCCTTCCTCGTAGGTGACCCCTTCGAGGTCGCCCGTCCCCTTCTTGATCGCCCGTTCGATGGTGTCCTTGGGCATATTCTCGGTTTTGGCTTTGTCGATGGCTTGCCGCAGTCGCGGGTTGGTCTCGGTTTCACCACCGCCGAGCTTGGCGGCGATGGTGATTTCCTTGATCAACTTGGTGAACGTCTTGCCCCGCTTGGCGTCCTGCGCCCCTTTGCGGTGTTTGATATTGGCCCACTTGCTATGTCCAGCCACGTTCGAGTGCTCTCCTTTGCAAGGATGATCGATCTCTGGGTGGTCCCCAGAAAACGCCTGATGTTAACACGAAAAAGGGTGCAGCGGAAGGGTTTCCCGACCACCAAAAAGCCGAAGCCGGCCCCAGGGGGTCGGCTTCGGCTGCGGCGGAAAAAGGGAATTCAATGTTCGCGGGGGAAGGTTCGATAATCGAGAGTCTTCATCTCATCCCTGATCTGGCGAACCTCTTTGATCGCCTGGACTGAGGCGAAGACTTGCCGCCGATCGGCTTCGCTGTGGATATGGCCGCCGAGGGTGACCACCCCCTCATGGACATCGATGAGGACGTGATGGCCATCGATTTCGGGATCGGACAGAACGGAAATCTCGATCCGGGCCCGCAGAATCAGGTCGGCAAGGATTTTTTTCGAAGCACCCTTCTGATCCAGGAGGTTCCTGTCCTTGACGCCGTCGCAGATCAGCTTGACCGCCGTCTCTTCCGACAGTCGATCGGTATTGATCACCAGATCGTAGCCCAACGGGTCGTTCCATTCCCGGTCGAAATAATACTTGATGAAGCCGGCCCGCTGCTGATCGCTTTTCCGTACCAGCACCCGTGCCAGGTCGGGATCGAGCCACTCCCGCTCCGCCCAGCGTTCCACCCGGGTCTCAAAGGGGGCGATGACCCGCACCCGAAAGACGCTGCTGATCTCCTTGAGCAGATCCTGGCCGCCGCGCCCGTAGATGATCACGTTCCCCTTGAGGGCATAATCCAGGATGATCAGTTCGATCTGGCGCAGGTCGACTTCGGTGCGCTCGTCGAGCGTTTCGATGAAGGCGGGGGGTTTCTCGTCCGCCTTCTCCAAGGCTTCCAGGGTCAGCCCGTATTGGGGAGCGACCTTGGCAATGGTTTCCCCGTCGACCAAGGTGTAGCCGAGCTTTTCGGCCGCCTTATGGGCGATGGGAATGCCGGCACTCCCCATTTCCCTCGAGATGGTAATGATCGCCATTGCACTCCTCTTCTGCGGGCAACTCACGCGTAAATGCTGTGGATTCTAACAATGGGATGCCTGATTGACAAGGAAAATCTGGAGCAGGGTCCCGGGTCAGTAACTTGGCTTCGACTCAAAATGATGGCGCGCCTGGATGAACCGGACGGTTCGGCTTCGTGAACGCATGACGATGGAGTGGGTTTCGGCCCCTCCCGAAAAGTAGCGCACCCCCTGCAGCAACTCCCCGTTGGTGACGCCGGTGGCGGCGAAAAACACGTCTCCGCGGGCCATCTCCTCGGTGGTGTAGACCCGGTCAAAATCTTCGATCCCCATCGCCTGGGCCCGCTCCCGTTCCTCCTGGTGGAGAAAAATCAGCCGCCCCTGCAACTCCCCCCCC
>JACZKF010000076.1 GCA_014860175.1 Desulfuromonadales bacterium
GGGCTGAGGAGTCGATCCTTCTTTATCGCCGCTCCCGCAAGGAGATGCCGGCCGACGTCTGGGAGGTCGACGGCGCCGAGGAGGAGGGGGTCAGGTTCGAGTTCCTGGTTCTGCCGACCCGCGTGGTGGTCGACGCCACTGACCAGGTGACCGGCGTCGAATGCGTCCGCATGCAGCTCGGCGAGCCCGACGCCTCCGGGCGGCGGCGCCCCGAACCGGTCGCCGGCAGCGAGTTCATCGTCGAGTGCGATACCGTCATCCCGGCCATCGGTCAGGACCCCGACCTCTCCTTTATTCCGGATGGGCTGGGGATCGATATCACCAAATGGAACACGGTGGTCACCAAGTACCTGCCGCTCAAGGACGCTGCCGGCAAGGATCTGAAGGACGCCATGGGCAACCCCCTCTCCCGCACCCTGATCACCGATCTGGAGGGAGTCTTTGCCGGTGGCGATGCTGAAATCGGCCCCCTGACGGTGGTCGCCTGCGTCGGCAGTGGTCACCGGGCCGCCAAGGTGATCCAGCGTTGGCTGGAGCAGGGGAAGGCGCAGCTGACCGACGACGAGATCCTGGAAGACATCCTTAGCTACCTGGGTGTCTATGACAAGAACGAGCAGGTTCCGGTGCTGGATGCCGCCAAACGGGAGCACCAGGGAGAAATTCACGGTCCGGAGCGCGCCAGCTTCAAAAATTACGTTGAGGTGGAACTCGGCTTCAAGAACAGCCAGGCGGTACGGGAGGCGGAGCGCTGCCTGCGCTGCTACCGCGTGGCGATGGTTGCCCTGTAGATCTCTTTCGCCATTTGCCACGGCCTTTTGCCGGCCTTAAGGGGTGAATACAGATATGGTCAGTTTGACGATTGACGGCAAAACGATCGGCGTCCCCGCCGGAACCACGATCCTGGAAGCAGCCCGGCAGGCAGGGATTATCATCCCGACCCTCTGCTGGCTGGAGAAGGTCTCGCCGACCGGTGCCTGTCGCATCTGCGTGGTGGAAGTCGGGGGCATCGATCAGCCGCAGACCGCCTGCAATACCCCGGTCAAGGAGGGGATTGCGGTCACCACCGAGTCCGAGCGTCTGACCGCCATTCGCCGTCAGGTGGTGCAGCTGCTGCTGGTGAACCATCCTCTCGACTGTCCGGTGTGCGATGCCGGCGGCGAATGCGACTTGCAGGACGTCTGCTACGCC
This sequence comes from Desulfuromonadales bacterium, assembly GCA_014860175.1. Classification (GTDB taxonomy): domain Bacteria; phylum Desulfobacterota; class Desulfuromonadia; order Desulfuromonadales; family JACZKF01; genus JACZKF01. The sequence continues at coordinate 1,189 of JACZKF010000076.1, forward strand.
CTCGATGTCGACAAACAGCGCTTCGAAGCCGAGGATGTGACCCACCCTCCGATCGAAAGCTGGCCGCTGATCCAGCAGGTCCCCTCCCGCTGCATTTTGTGCGAGAAGTGCGTCAAGGTCTGCCATGAAGTGGTCGGCGCCAGCGCCCTGGTGATCCGGGAGAACGGCGAGCGGGCCTTCATCGACACCGTCGACGGCCAGCCGCTCAATTGCGAGTTCTGCGGCAACTGCGTCGGCACCTGTCCGACCGGCACCCTGCTCTCCAAGCCGTTCAAGTTCAAGGCCCGCCCCTGGGAGCTGACCCGCATCCCCTCCATTTGCACCTACTGCGGCAGCAACTGCCAGATCGATTACAACGTCAAACACGATCAGGTGGTACGGGTCACTTCCGCCGACGGCGTAACGGCCAACGACGGCAACCTGTGCATCGGCGGCTTCTTCGGCTACGGCTACATCGATTCCCCCCAGCGCCTGCAGGCGCCGCGGCTGCGCTCCGGCGACAGCGCCCGTCAGGTCGGCTGGAGCGAGGCGTTGGCCGCGGTCACCAGCAAGCTGCGGGGAGTGATCGCCGGCCCGGGGGCTGCGGCCATTGCCGGGTTGGCCTCACCACGGCTGACCAATGAGGAAAACTATCTCTTCCAGAAGCTGTTTCGCGTCGCCATCGGCAGCAACAACATCGACTCCGAAGCGCGCTTCGGCGCCCTGCGGGCGCTGCGCACCCTCGATGCGGCTCTGGGGCTGAAAGGGGCCAGCAATCGCATCGACCGGATCAGCCGCTCCGAGGCGGTACTGGTCTTCGGCTGTGATGCCACCGCCGAGGCGCCAATGATCGACTGGGCCATCGAACAGGCCTGCCGCAAGCGCGATGGGAAGCTGGTCGTGGCCAACATGCGGGAGGTCAAGCTGACCCGTTACGCCGAGACGTTCCTCAATTACCGCCCGGGGAGCGAAGTCGACCTGGCCAACGCTCTGGTCAAGCTGATCGTCGAGCAAAACCTGGCCGACGACAGCTTCCTCCAGCGCTATGTGAAGAATCTGCCGGAGATGACCTCCCACCTGGCCGCCATCGATCTGCAGCAGGCGGCGGAGAAGACCGGCCTGCCTCTGGTTCTTCTCGAAGAGGCCGCCCGCCACCTCGGCAAAGCCGGGTCGGTAGCAGTCGTTTTCGGCCCCGACATCACCCGTAGCGAAAACGCCGAGGCCAAGATCCAGGCCATCGCCAATCTGGCCCTGGTGACCGGGGCGCTCAATGGCGACCTCGGCGGCCTGTTCCCGGTCGACGAAAAAGGGAACATGCAGGGGCTGCTCGACATGGGGGTCTGCCCGGAACTGCTGCCGGGACACCAGGATTACCAGAGCGCCCGGAGCCAATTCCAAAATGCGTGGGGGGTCGATCTGCCGACCGGAGGGCGCGATGCCCTCGGTATCCTCGAGGGGATCGAAAAGGGGGAGATCAAAGTCCTCTACCTGGTTGCCACCAACCCGCTGGTCTCTTTCCCCGACAGCGGTCGCTGGCGCAAGGCGCTGGCGAAAGTCGAGTACCTGATCGTTCAGGACATTCTCTCTTCCGAACTGACCGACCTGGCCCATGTCGTGCTGCCGGGGACCTCCTCGGCCGAAAAGAGCGGCAGCTACACCTCTCTCGACCACCGGGTGAGCTGTCTGCGCCCGGCCGTGTCACCACGGGGGGAATCCCGGGAAGACTGGAGCATCTTTGCTGATCTGTTCCAGCAACTGCTCCCCAAGGCCCGCACCTTCGACGTGGAAGGGGTCCTGGCCGAAATGAAAAGCCTGGTACCTCTGTACACCGCTGTCTGCTTCGAAACGAGCGGCCGTTGCCGCCCCTGTCAGAAAGAGCTCTACCAGCCGGTGGAAAAGGAGCTCCTTTATTCTCCGGTGAATGGGTCCACGGCGGCCGAGGGGCCGCAACTGCTCACCGGCAAGATCCTCTATCATTTCGGCACCACCTCCACCTTTGCCGACGCCAATCTGGAAGTGGCTCCCGCCGGTTACATCGAAATGAACCCCGCCGACGCCCAGACGCTGGGGATCAAAGAGGGGGGGACTGTTCGAGTGACCTCGGTCACCGGCGCCGCCCAGGGGCCGGTGCGACTCAGCACCATGATCCCCTCTGGCCTGCTGTTTGCCCCGTACCACTTCCGCGACCTGAATATCCAGCAGATCATCCCCTCCGGCCGCAACCGGGTACCGGTACAGATCAATAAAGTTTGACCATCGGCCCTGTCCAAAACGCCCCGGCAATTCGCCGGGGCGTTTTGGACTGCGGCCATAGAGTTTGCCTGGGCAACCGTATTGTTGTAGGATGAACCAGTTCGCAAACTTCAACCCGGACCTGGCATATGAGTGAGACTCCAAAAATCGGCGACGTCGACCAACGGGCACGCCTGCGGGCGCCCCTGCTGGTGCTGAAAGTGCGCTTGGAGGATGGGGGCAAAGTGTTTTTCGGCTATGCCCGGAATATCAGCCGCAGCGGTATGTTTATCGCCACCACCAACCCCCGGGAACCGGGGAGCCAGTTCCAGGTCGAACTGACCTTGCCCCCCACCGGTCAGCGACTGCAGTGTAGCTGCGAAGTGGTCTGGAAGCGGGAATTCAGTCTGAAGTCGGCTTACGAGCCAGGAATGGGTCTCAAATTTCTCGACCTGCCGCCAGCGGCGGCCATCGCCCTCGACGACTGGATCAAGGTGCAGGTCGGCAATCCGGAGATGGATTGAGAGCGGAGATCTTGTCCGCTCTCTCGTCGTCAGAGGAACTCGCTTCGGCTCAGCGCCGTATTGATGGCGAAAGCCGCCTCGGCCCCTTCGGCGGCGGCGATCACTGCCAGCTTCACCGCCTTGGCGGCGTCGCCGGCCAAGAATAGCCCGGGGACGCCGGTCTCCTGCAACTTGCCGGTGGCGGCCTGGCCACCACCCACCATTTCACACCCCAGGCGCTGCGGCAACAGTGAATGTTCCGCCGGCTCCGAGAGAAAGAACAACCCCCGTCGCGGCAACGGCTCCCCGGCCGCAAAAATCACCCTCTCCAGCTGTCCATCGACCCCTTCCAACCGCAACAACGGCTCCGTCCGGACCTCGATACCGTGC
>JACZKF010000077.1 GCA_014860175.1 Desulfuromonadales bacterium
GTTCATATTGATCCATCCTAAGCATCCTTTCGCCTCCGATTCCATGATGGTCGGCATGGTATCGGAGAGGCTACTGAGGGTGGTCAATTTTCGGTAATCACGGGGCCTCTAAACTGGTCAAATTTAGATTATCAAAACCAACCAGTTCCTGAATTTTTTGATCTGCCTTCTTGCGGTGCGTAATATCCCTGGCAATCAAAACCATCCGAAAGGGGTTCCCCTGTCGGTCGCGAATCAGGGCGCTGTTCACCTCGATGTCAAAACAGGATCTGTCTTTGCGGATAGCGCAGTACTCATTGGGGCCCGAATGGCCATTTTGTACCATTTTTGCCATATTGGCACGCGCCAATTCGTGGTCTTCAGGGACAATAAAATCCAAAATTGTCATGCCGGGACCATCCTCCCGGTCATAGCCAAACATTTTCGTCGCGGCATAAGAAAACATAAGTAGGCGCCCCGAAAGATCCGCGATAGTTATATCATCCGGCGAAGCCATCAGGATTGTCTTATAGATATCTTCACTTTCCGCCATGGCGGCCTCGACCTGCTTACGTTCAGTGATGTCACGCCACAGAGTAAAAAAGTGAAAACCACCTTCTGTTTCAGTCCTGGTGAGAGAAACCTCCACCGGGAGGTGATCCTCGTTCTTGCGAATATGGTCCCATTCGAACCGGTGATTTCCCTGCTCTTGCGCAATTTGCATCATTTCAATAGACTTTTCGCGGGATGAGCGCCCATCCGACTGAAACTCTGGAGATAATTTGAATGGCGAGGCGTTTATGAGCTCTTCCTTGCAACTGTAGCCAAGCATGGTGACTGCCGCAGAGTTACATTCAACAAATTTTCCGTTTTCGATGACGAGCATCGCATCGGCGGAGTTTTCAAAAAAAGCCCGGTAATTTCTCTGGCATTTAAGCAACTTAAGTAATCCTTCTTATCTGGGGCATTAAATCAATTTACGCATTACAGACTGGGCTTGCTTCGATGTTCGAACAGAGTGACGGCGGAAATAAGGTGGACAGCTTTCGCGATCATACCACCAGTCTCAGGGTCAGGCCAGCGTAACGGATCGGGGTTTTTGCCAATATGTCTCATCCAAGAACCGCTCGTATCGTCATGCCCAACTATCCTGGAACCGCTGACATTGCACATCTCCGCTGCCAGTTCTAGCAAACTGCGCTTCCCATGAGAAGGCTCATAGTATCTACGTTTGCGTCGTTTGACGGCATCATGCAAGCGCCCGGCCGACCGGAAGAATACCCGACTGGCGGTTTTACCCTTGGCGGCTGGATGTTCGGCTACGCGGACGAAAGCATGGACATCTCAGCATCAGGTTTCGACGGCAAGGATCGCGAGGTGGTGCTCGGGCGCAGGACCTATGAGATATTCGAAGCGTACTGGCCTTATGTGAAGAGGACAGTGCGTTCCGGATTCCTTTGTCACTTTCCCATGATCTGCGGTAAACTCCCGTCCAATGTCTTTCATAAGAGGAGAAATTGAAATGGCTCGACTCAAAGGGACCCGCACCGAGAAAAACATCCTGACCGCTTTTGCCGGCGAAAGCCAGGCCCGCAACCGTTACACCTACTTTGCTGCCCAGGCGAAGAAAGAGGGGTTTGTGCAGATTTCCCATATTTTCGAGGAGACCGCCGACCAGGAAAAAGAGCACGCCAAGCGACTGTTCAAGATGCTCGAGGGGGGTGAAGTCGAAATTACCGCCTCCTTCCCCGCCGGGGTGATCGGCACCACCGCCGACAACCTACGCGAGGCGGCCGCCGGCGAAAACCACGAGGCCGGCAGCATGTACCCCGACTTCGCCGCCGTCGCCCGGGAGGAGGGGTTTGCCGATCTGGCCAAAGTCTTCGAGGCGATCGCGGTGGCCGAGAAGCAGCATGAGAAGCGCTACCTGGGGCTGCTGGCCAACATCGAGGCCGGCCGGGTCTTCCGCCGCGAGCAGCAGGTCGCCTGGGTCTGCCGCAACTGCGGTTACGTGCACCAGGGGACCGAGGCCCTCGAGGTCTGCCCCGCCTGCGCTCATCCACGGGCTCATTTTGAGCTGCTGGGGGAGAACTGGTAATTTTTTCTGGCCGCTGACACTCCGAACCCCTGGTGACCCCGGGGGTTTTTTTTGTTTCACGCGAAGGACGCGAAGAAAATCAAATTCCATTCACCTCACGCAACGACGCGACGACGCGACGACGCGACGAAAGTCAAAACCATGATTCTTTAGGTATGCAGTTCCCAAAATTCTAGATTTAAGGTTTTCGTTGCGTCGTTGCGTCGTCGCGTGAGGCTGCTTTGGGTTTGTGTGGGGGAATGTCGCGGACGGTTGGAGAAATGACTTATTCCGTCACGCCGCCGCTGCATCGTTGCAAGTAACTTCGCTTTGACGGATACTTACCCGATGACTCAGCTCCTGGAAGACAGACTGCAGATCCTCGCCGGCGCCGCCCGCTACGACGCCTCCTGCGCCTCCAGCGGCAGCCGGCGGCGCAACCCCGGCGGGTTGGGAAACGGCGCCTTCGGCGGCGTCTGCCACAGCTGGTCGGCGGACGGGCGCTGCATTTCGCTGCTGAAGATCCTCCTGACCAATGTCTGCATCTTCGATTGCGCCTATTGCGTCAACCGGCGAAGCAACGACATCGAGCGCACCGCCTTCACCCCCGAAGAGGTGGCGGAGCTGACGATGCAGCTCTACCGGCGCAACTGCATCGAGGGGCTTTTTCTCTCGACCGGGGTGGTGCGCTCCCCCGATTTCACCATGGAGCTGCTGCTGCGGGCGGTGCGGCTGCTGCGCCAGGAGCACCGTTTCGGCGGCTACATCCATCTGAAGATCGTCCCGGGGGCCGACCCGCTGCTGGTGGAGCAGGCCGGGCGTCTCGCCGACCGGGTGAGCGTCAACATCGAGCTGCCGAGCGCCGAGAGCCTCGGGCGCATCGCTCCCGACAAGAGCCGCGAGGCGATTCTGCAGCCGATGCGCCAGGTGAGCGGGCTGATCGTCGCCGGCCGCGACGAGCGCCGGGGGCGGCGAAAGGCTCCTGATTTCGCCCCGGCCGGACAGAGCACCCAGCTGATCGTCGGCGCCAGCCCGGAGAGCGACCTGCAGATCCTGCAGCTGGCGCAGGGGCTCTACCGCCGGCTGGAGCTGCGCCGCGTCTACTACTCGGCCTTCGTCCCGGTCGGCGACTCCCGGGTGCCGGCCATCCCCGCTCCGCCCCTGCAGCGCGAGCACCGGCTCTACCAGGCCGACTGGCTGCTGCGCTTCTACGGCTTCGCCGCCGACGAGCTGCTCGATGCGGATAACCCCGACTTCGACCCCCGCTTCGACCCGAAAGCGGCCTGGGCCCTGCGCCACCCCGAGTTCTTCCCGGTCGATGTCCAGAGCGCCGACCACGAGGCGCTGCTGCGCGTCCCCGGCATCGGCGTCCGCTCGGCCCAGCGGATCTTGCGCGCCCGGCGGGTGGGGCGTCTGGCCCTGGACGATCTGAAGCAGTTGGGGGTGGTGCTGAAGCGGGCCCGGCATTTCATCACCCTTGGCGGGCGCGCCCCCAGGGAGGTTGCAGATCTCCCCCTGGTGCGTGAACGGCTTCTCGAATATCGCCCCGAAGGCAGGGCGGAGAGCCGGCAGCTCGAACTTTTCGCGCCGCGGCCGGAGGAGACGGTGCGGGAGGTCATCTCAGGGGAGTTTTAAGATCTTTTTACCCCCTGAAACCGCGGGCGCTGCGCAGCCCCGCACCCCGCCTTACTTCTTTGCTGGCCCAAAGAAGTAAGCAAGAAAGGGCCTTCGCCTGCGGCGGGCATTTCTTTCGCGGTCGGTTCGGGACGGATCACCGTTGGTGCTGCCAACCTGGACAGTTCTTCGTAGCGCCCCCTCTTCCATCGGAGGCATTGCGATCATCCGCACCAGTTTCTCTCTGATGGTCCGGGATGCTGGTTTTGTTGGTTTTTTTAACACCAACAACCCGACTGCAGAAAAGAACAAACCGGGATTGCTGCTCAAGGCTATTGACTGTTCCGTTCCAGTGGAGGTGCTACGAAGAATGGTCGATCGATTCTCAATCACCGGTCCAACAGACGTACAACCATCGAGACAGTGATGCCGTCCGCAGGACAACGCTCTTTTCTTGCCTACTTCTTTTGAGCGAGCAAAAGAAGTAGGGCGGGGTGCGGGGCGCAGCGCCCGCGGTCTTTAGGTTGGAACCAGCCACCCATTTACCCATTACCCATCACTGATGTTCTACATTTACGACAATACCTTTCCCGGCCTGCTGACCATTCTGGCGCATCTGTTTGCGGCGGGGGAGG
>JACZKF010000078.1 GCA_014860175.1 Desulfuromonadales bacterium
GCCCCCCGCCGATCTGTGACAACGCCCTCTCGGCCAGATTCTGGCCGAGAGGGCGTTGTCACAGATCGGCGGGGGGCGGGGCGACTCCCTCCCGGAGGAGATATTTGCAGCCTTTGTCGGGGCCTTGCAGGCCGAGCTCCCCGAGGAAGAGCGACCACAGTTCGGTCGCCGTCATCTGAGATAAACGGCCGGTTCCTTCGGTCGTCTTCTGCAGGAGGTTCCCCCTATGCTGGGCCAACTGAGCATCCGCAAACGGATCATGGTCATCCTTGCCGCGGTTTACGTGGTCTCCCTGACGGTGGCGATCAGCGCCGGCTGGTACATCCTGCGCCAGGATACCATTCGTGAATCGCTCGAGAAGACCGACATCTTTGCCGCCGCCATGAGCGCGTCCCAGGAGTACCTCGCGGCGGAGATTCGCCCGCGGGTGCTGGCGAGGCTGCCCAACTCCTACTTCCCCGAGGCGACCGTCGGCATTCTGATGCTGGCGGAGACGGCCAAGAAGGTCCAGAACAAACATCCGGAATACATTTTTCGCATCGCCTCCCCCAACCCCCTGAACCAGGACAACCTCACCGACGCCTTCGAGGAGGCGATCGTCGACGCCTTCGACAATGGCGAGTTCGAGACCTGGCAGGGGTTCGCAGAGCGCGGCGGCAAACGTTACTACGCTATCGCCTCGCCGATCTCGGCCGGCGAGAACTGTATCTGGTGCCACGATACCCCCGAACGGGCCCACCCGGACATGGTGGCCCGCTACGGCACCCAGGCCGGGTACGGCTATGAACTCGGGCAGGTGGTCGGGGCCCGGTTCGTCTACGTGCCGACGGCGGTAGCGGAGATGCAGGCGCTGAAGAAACTGGCCTGGTTCGCAGGCGGCTTCAGTCTCTTTTTTCTCCTGGCGCTGGTGGCGGTCGACCGGATCATCGTCTACAGCGTGGTGCGCCCCATCGAGCAGATCGTCGAAGTCGCAACGGAAATCAGTCGAGGACGGATGGACCGCGATTTCGACGTGAAGAGCAACGACGAAATCAAGGCCCTCGCCGACGCCTTCAAACGGATGAAATACTCGCTGGCCAAGGCGATGGACATTCTTCGCGTCTGAGCCGAAGGGGCAAAAGCCCAAGAGGGGACCCATGAACCGAACAAGTGCCCGTATCCTGGTGGTCGACGATTCCCCCACGGTTCGCCGGTTGGCCGAACTGATCCTGAGCCAGCAGGGGTACTCGGTCCACACGGCCGAGGATGGGGAAAAGGGGCTGAAGATGGCCCAGGAAATTCTTCCCGACGTCATCCTGGTCGACTTCATCATGCCCCGCATGAACGGCCACACCTTCTGCCGGGAAGTCCGGGCCAACCCGGCGACCCGGGAGATTCCGCTGATTCTCATCTCCTCCAAGGGGGAGAAGGTCGGTGGCGCCTTTTCCGAGCAGTTCGGCGTCGTCGACACGTTTTCCAAACCGTTCGAGCCCGACGACCTGGTGCAAAAGCTGGCGGAAGTCTTGCGGGCGCATCCGCGCCAGGGGTCAGCGCCGCCGCTGCCGCCACTGTCGGCCAGCCATGTGGCGGCGGCCGCCGAAGGGGAGATGGTTTCCGAAATTCTGGAGCGCTTCGAAAAGATGGTCCGAGGCTATTTCCAGAAGGATTTCCCCTTGCTGATGAAGAACGTCCTGACCGATACCCTCCTGGAGAACGGTGTCATCAAGGGTGGGGGGCTGGTCTTCTCCGGCGACCTCGGCCGCATCCCGCTCCCCGATGTCCTCAACTTTGCCGGCAACTCGCGCCTTTCGGGGCGGCTGTCGGTCTTCTCCCGGGAAATTTTCGGCGAGATCTTCCTCGATGCCGGCCGTTTTGTTTTTGCCACCGTCAGCCGCAAGGAAGGGAGCCAGTTTCTCACCGATCTGATCGCCGCCGATGGCAAGTTGACGGCCCAGGCGCTCCAGCAGGCGGTCCGGGAAGGGTTCAGCCGCAACACCTCCGTCGGCCGCATTCTGGTGGAAAATGGGCTGCTCACCGATCCGGAGCTGATGGGCTACCTGCAGCGCCATGCCCAGGACGCCTTCAACATCGTCCTCGAGGTGACGCAGGGGCAGTTCTTCCTCGAGCAGGAGTCTCTCCCCCCTTATCTGCAGGACATCACCTTTCGCCTGCCGCTGACCCACGTGCTGCTGGACGGCCTGCGCCAGCTCGATGAGAAACAGCTCGCCGCCAGCGAATTCAAGGACGAGGGGATGGTTCTGGTGCGCCTGATCACCAATGAAGATGCTCTCGAGTCGTTTGCCCTGGGGGAGAAGGAGTTGCAGGTTTTTGCCATTATCGACGGGCGCAGGAGCATGGCCGAGATTGTCCGGGCCAGCGGCCTGCCGCCGCTGGAAGTCAAGCGCATCTGCTACACCCTGCGCCGGGTCGGCCTGCTGCGGCCGAAGGCCGGCTGAGGCCCCGATGGGAGATCTGCGCAAGCGGCTGCTGGAAATCTTTCTGGAGGAATCGATCGGCCAGCTGGCCACCATCGCCAAGGCGGTGGCCCCCTTGCGCCAGGGAGGGGAGAGCCAGGTCGTGGAGGCCGCTTTTCGTTCTGCCCACAACCTGAAGGGGACGGCGGCCCTGGTTCGCCTGACCGAGACCAGTGCCGTCGCCTGGGCGCTGGAGGAGGCGCTGGAGGAGCATCTGCACCGCGGGGCACCCCCGGCGCCCACCCTGGCCGCCGGTTTGCAGCTGGGGCACGAGCATCTGACCCGGCTGCTGGCGGCGGCCCGGCAAGGACGGACAGTGCCGACCGGAGCCGCCGAGGAAGTGCGCCAGGCGCTGGCCGGCGTCGGGCCGGCGGCCGACGGCGAGCAGACCACCGCCCTGGCGCTGGAGCCGGCACTGGAGCCGGTCTATTGCTTGTTTCGCTGCAGCGGCCGTCACTACAGTCTGCCGATCGGGCAGATGACCGAGATCGCCGCCTGCCCCCCTCTGGTGCCGTTGCCACTGGCGCTGCCGCCGATTGTCGGTCTGGTGACTCTGCGCGGTGCCGTGCTGCCGGCCATCGACCTGGGACAACTGCACGGCACCGCCCCCTGTCCGGCGGCGTTTCTGGTGGTCGGCGCCGGCGCCGGGGAAAAGCTGGCTTTTCTGGCCGAGGAGGTCCCCAGCCTGGTGGCCCAGATCGACGGCCACTACCTCGACGTCCCCCAATTCATCGATCGCCACCGGATGCGAAGCACATGAGCAGCTTGCGCGACAGCGCGTTCGAACTTTTCCTGGAGGAAGCTGCCGAACACCTGGCAACCCTCGAATCGGGGCTGCTGCGGCTGGAGCAGGAACCGGCCGACGGCGCGGCGCTGGAAGCGCTCTTCCGGGCGGCCCATACCCTCAAAGGGTCGGCGGCCTTGATGAAGCGCCCCCTGGTCAGCACTCTGGCCCACCGCCTCGAGGATATTCTGGAGGACCTGCAGC
>JACZKF010000079.1 GCA_014860175.1 Desulfuromonadales bacterium
CCATCATTCTCTTCTATATCTCCGCCGGGGTGAAACGCGGCGGCGGCATTCCCATCGTCGACAAATACTCCGCCCTGCAGCAGGGGGTGGATGTGGCCAGCGTGGTCAACCCGCTGCCGCACGTATTGATGCTGACCGCCATCGTCGTCGGGGTGAGCGTCACCGGCGTCGCCCTCGCCATGCTTCTGCGGATCTACCGGGAATACGGGACCTTGGAAGAAGACGAGATTCTGGAGAAGATCGGCCGATGATGCAAAATCTCCCCCTCTTCGTCCTGGTTGCGCCGCTGCTGGCGGCCCTCTTCGTCAACGTCCTCGGCCGCCTGGGTCGTGGCTGGGTGGCCCCCCTCGTCCTCGGCTCTCTGGCCTTTTCCACCCTGGCCGCAGTCGGGGTGCTGATGCGGGTGCTGAGCGAAGGGACGATCCGCTATACCGTCGGCGGTTGGCGCCCCCCTTACGGCATCGAACTGGTCGTCGACCCCCTCTCGGCCCTGATGCTGCTGCTCATTTCGGCGGTTGCCCTCACTGCCAGTTTCTCGGCCCTGCCGACGGTGGAGCGCGAACTGGCCGGACGGGAACACCTCTTTTTTACCCTGTACCTGATCCTGATCGCCGGCCTCATCGGTCTGGCGATCACCGGCGACGCCTTCAATCTCTACGTCCTGCTGGAGATCACCTCCATCACCAGCTACGGGCTGATCGGCATGGCCAGCGGCCGGGCCCCCCTGTCGAGCTTCACCTACATCATTATGGGCTCCATCGGCGCCTGTTTCTACCTGCTGGGGACCGGTTATCTCTACCTGCTCACCGGCACCCTCAACATGAGCGACATCCAGGCCATTTTACCGGGGCTGCACGGCAGTTTCGCCCTGGCGACCGCCTTCGCCTTCATGCTGGTCGGGATGTGGATCAAGATGGCCTTTTTTCCGCTGCACGGCTGGCTCCCCAACGCCTACTCGCTGGCGCCGACCGGGGCGGCGTTGTTGATGGCGCCACTGATGACCAAGATCACCATCTTCCTGATGATCCGCGTCATGTTCTCCATCTTCACCCCCGAATATGTGTTTTTGCAGCACGTCGGGTTTCAGTCGGGGATTGTCTGGGCCGCTGCCATCGGCATTGTCTGCGCCTCGGCCCTGGCCCTGGCCCAGCGGGAGTTGAAGCGGATGCTGGCCTATATCATCGTGGCCGAGGTCGGCTACATGGTAGGGGGGGTCTGGCTGGCCAATACCCAAGGGATGACCGGGGCCATTTTGCACATCGTCAACGATGCGCTGATGACCCTTTGCCTGTTTCTGGCCGCCGCCGCCATCGTCTACCGCACCGGCAACCTGCAGTTCGAGAGTCTGCGCGGGCTCTACCGGAAGATGCCGGTGACCATGGCCGCCTTCACCGTCGGCGCTTTTTCGATGATCGGCATCCCCCCCACCTGCGGCTTTTTCAGCAAGTGGTACCTGATCATGGGGGGGATCGAGGCCGGACAGTGGGGGTATGTGGTCGCCCTGCTCTTCAGCAGTCTGGTCAATGCGGTCCTCTTCTTCCGTCTGATCGAGATCGCCTACTTTCCGGCTGAGGCCCCGGCGCACGGGGACGGCCATCACCACGAGCCGCCTGGCCAACGGCAGGAAGCACCTTGGCGCCTGCTGCACCCGCTGGTGCTGACCGCAATTGCCCTGGTGGTCGTCGGTCTGAGCACCGGACCGCTGGTCGATATCATCCATCTGGCTCTGCCGGCCGGATTCTAATTCCGAAGGAAGAAGCGTATGCTGTCCACTACCGCCTCCTTCTGGCCGCTCGCGGCGATCCTGATCCCCCTGCTGGGAGCGGTCCCGATCCTGCTGTCGGACCGGCGGCCCAATCTGCGGGAGAGCTGGACCCTGCTGGCCGGCCTCGGGCTGTTCGCCGCCGTGGCTTCCATGCTGCCGCGGATTCTGGGTGGGGAAGAGCTGGTCTTTACCATCGTCGAGGTGCTGCCGGCGGTCCCGCTGCAACTGCGGGTTGACGCTTTTGGTCTCTTTTTCGCCCTGGTCGCCTCTTTTCTCTGGTTTTTCACCTCCGTCTACTCCATCGGTTATATGCGGGCCCTGCAGGAGCATGGGCAGACGCGCTACTACGCCTCCTTCGCGGTGGCGATCGCCGCCACCATCGGGGTGGCGTTTTCCGCCAACCTGCTCACTCTTTATCTTTTTTACGAACTGCTTTCACTGTCGACCTACCCGCTGGTCACCCATGAGCAAAACGCCCAGGCGCGGGCCTCCGGACGCAAGTACCTGACCTATATTCTCGGCACCTCCATCGGCCTGGTGCTGCCGGCGATGCTGATCACCTACGCCCTGGCCGGCACTCTCGACTTTGCCGCCGGCGGTATCCTGGCCGGCAAGGCATCGCTGCCGGTGGTCGCCTTGCTGCTCGGGCTGTACGTCCTCGGCTTCGCCAAGGCCGGCATCATGCCGATGCATGCCTGGTTGCCGGCCGCCATGGTCGCCCCGACCCCGGTCAGCAGTTTTCTGCATGGAGTGGCGGTGGTCAAAGTCGGAGTTTTCTCCATCCTGCGGGTGATTTTCGACATCTTCAGCCCCGATCTGCTGCGCTCCTTCGATCTGGGGACGGCCCTCACCTGGTTTGTCGCCATCACCATTATGGCCGCGTCGCTGGTCGCCCTCACCCAGGACAATCTCAAGCGACGGCTCGCCTACTCGACCGTGGCGCAGCTCTCCTACATGGTGCTCGGGGCGGCGATGCTGTCGACGGCGGGGATGACCGGCGGGATGCTGCACATTGCCATGCACGCCTTTGGCAAGATCACGCTGTTTTTCTGCGCCGGGGCGATCTATGTCGCCAGCCACAAGAAATATATCAGCGAGATGGACGGCCTCGGCCGGCGGATGCCGATCACCTATCTCGCCTTTTTTCTTGGGGCTTTGAGCATTATCGGCATGCCGCCGCTGGGCGGCTTTATCAGCAAATGGCAGCTGCTGATCGGCGCCCTGCAGTCCGACCAGTCGGGGCTGGTGGTGGTACTGCTGGTCAGCTCGATGCTCAATGCGGCCTATTTTCTGCCGATCATCTACCGGGGATTTTTCGCCCCCACCCCCGAGGGGGAGGCGGCTACCGGTCTGCAGGAGGCGCCCGTCTTCTGCCTGCTGCCGTTGGCGGTGACCTCCCTCGGTTCGCTGGCCCTGTTCTTCTACCCGGACCTGCTCCTGCGCCTGGTTCAGCTTGCCATCTCCCGTTGAAAGGGGACGTTCCCCATGGACGAGAAGAAAAATAACGCCCCGGTCGTCTGGGACTGGTTCGATCACCCGCAGAACTTGCGCCGGCTTCGCATCGGCTTTTACCTGGTGCTCGCTCTGCTGGTGCTGGCCGATCTTTTCCTGCACAAACATGTTCTGTTCTACCGGCCGGAGGCCTGGCCAGGCTTCTATGCCGCCTTCGGCTTCATCGCCTGTGTTGCCATCATTCTCATTTCCAAACTGCTCGGTTACGTGCTGAAGCGCAAAGAGGACTACTATGAGCATTGAAACCCTGCACCCGGCCCTCCTTTTTTTCCTGGGGGCCCTGCTGCTGTGGTTGCTCCCCCTGGCCGGCAGGAGGGCACTGATCCTGTTGGTGCCGGTCGCCGCCTTCGGGCTGGTGATGGTGCTGGAACCCGGCGTCTTCGGTCATTACCGGATGTTCGGCCTTGATCTGGCCGCCCTGCGGGTCGACAAGCTGAGCAAGGCCTTTGGCTACGTTTTTACCATCAACGCCTTTGCCTGTTTTCTCTTCGCCCGCCATCTCGAAACCCGATATGAACATACCGCCGCCCTGGCGTACATCGGCGCCAGCCTGGGGGCGATCTTCGCCGGCGACCTGATCTCTCTTTACCTGTTCTGGGAAGTGATGGCTGTCACTTCCACCTTTTTGGTTCTGGCTCGGCGCACCGACAAGGCCATGGGGGCCGGCTACCGGTATGTCCTGGTGCATATCATGGGCGGTCTGCTGCTGCTGGCCGGCATCGTGCTGCAGATTCATGCGACCGGCTCGGTCGCCTTTGACGGCTTTTCCGTGCGCAGCCTCCCGACCTACCTGATCTTGCTGGGCTTTCTGGTCAACGCCGCCGCCCCCCCCTTCAGCGCCTGGCTCTCCGATGCCTATCCGGAGGCGACGGTGACCGGCGGCGTGATCATGACCGCCTATACCACCAAGACCGCAGTCTACACCTTGATTCGCGGGTTTCCCGGCTGGGAGATCCTCATCGTCATCGGCTGCGTGATGGCCATTTACGGCATCATCTACGCCATTCTCGAAAACGACATGCGCCGAATCCTGGCCTATTCGATCATCAATCAGGTCGGCTTCATGGTCTGCGGGGTCGGCATCGGCACCGCTATGGCGCTCAGCGGAGCGGTCGCCCACGCCTTCTGCCATATTCTGTACAAGGCGCTGCTCTGGATGAGTGCCGGCGCGGTTCTCTACATGACCGGCCGCAGCAAATGCACCGACCTGGGCGGGCTGTACAAGACCATGCCCCTGACGATGATTTTCGGCACCATTGGCGCCCTGGCTATCTCATCGTTTCCCGGCTTCTCCGGCTACACCAGCAAGCCGATGATCATCGAGGCCGGGGTCCACGAAGGGCTCTATTGGGTCTGGCTGGTCCTGGAGATCGCCTCGGCCGGCGTCTTCCTCCATGCCGGCATCAAATTTCCCTATTTCGTCTTCTTTGCCAAGGACCAGGGGTTGCGCCCTGGCGAGCCGCCCAAACACATGCTGGCGGCGATGGCCTTCCTGGCCTTTCTCTGTATCTTCCTCGGCGTCTACCCGCAGCCCCTCTACGCCCTGTTGCCCTATCCGGTCGAGTTCCACGCCTATACCCTGGAACATACCCTCAACCAGTTTCAGCTACTGATGTTCTCGGCTCTCGCCTTTTTCCTGCTGCTGCCGCTGCTGAAGCGGACCCAGACGATCTCTCTCGACACCGACTGGTTCTACCGCAAGGGGGGGGGACTCCTCTTCCGGGGAGCCGAGCGGTTGTTCAATGGGCTGAACAGCTGGGCCGACCGAGTCTTTGGCAAACAGTTCCCCTACCTGCTCCAGCGATTCTTCGAGGAACCGGGAGGAAACCTGCAGAAGCACGGGTTGCGCCTGCTCGCCGAAGCGACCGGGGTGGAAGAGGGAATATGCG
>JACZKF010000080.1 GCA_014860175.1 Desulfuromonadales bacterium
CAAGTAAACAAGTCAACAACAAATTTGATAAAAGAAATGTAGTACACTTGATTTGTGTAGAATGGTTGGGGCTGAGTATGAAAAAAGGGACAGTCCCCTCAGTTCGGGGACTGTCCCTCTGGTTGCAGGAGGGGCTAGGGGTGGTCAGGATCCGCTATTTCTGCAGCGCCACCCGCAGCGGCGTCGCCACCGGCAGCGAAGCGTTGTTGGCCCATTCGATCCAGGAGCCGTCGTAGTTCTTCACCTGGTAGCCGAGGCCGAGGAGGACCAGAGTGGCATAGGAGGAGCGGATGCCGGTCTGGCAGTGGGCGATGATCTCCCGGTCGCGCACCAGCCCGTTTTCGGCCAGCAGTGCCTCGATCTCCTTGCGGCTCTTGAGGACCTTCACCCCGTTGACCTCTTTCTGCAGGTTGACCCAGTCGAGGTGCAGCGCCCCGGGGATGTGGCCGCCGCGGTCGGCCCGCACCTCCGACCCTTCGTATTCGCCCCGCTTGCGGGTATCCCAGACGATGACCGACGGATTGTGCAGCCGGGTCAGGATGTTGTCGGCTTCGGCCCGGATGTCCATCCGCCCGCGGCAGGCATACCCCTGGGTCGGCTTGGCAAAGGAGGGGAGGAGGGCCGTCGGCCGCTTCTCCTTCGACCACTTCTCGTAGCCGCCGTCGAGGACGTAGGCCTTGGCGTGGCCGTGGTACTGGAGGGTCCAGACCAGGCGGGCGGCATAGGGGTTGTCGTGGTCGGCATAGGCGACAACGGTCGCCTCCGGGGTGATGCCGTAGGCGTCCATCAGCGCTTCGAATTCGCTGGCAGTCGGGATCAGGCTCTTGACCCCCTGGCGGGTGGCGAGGAATTTCTCCTTGTCCAGGTGCAGGGCGCCATCGATATGCCCCACCAGGTAAAGAGGGGCGACCCGGACATCGACCACCACGGTCTGGGCGCGGTTTTTCGCCAGCCAGGCGGTGTCGACGAAGAAGTCGTCGAGGGCGGCGGCGGCGGGGAGGGCGGTCGCTGCCAGCAGGAGTAAGGTGAAGGTGAGGGTGCGAAATCGTGAAAACATCAGAGCCTCCTTTGTTTACTTATTTGCAGTAGAAATGGTTTCGAGTTGCAAGCTATTTAGTAAAGTAAGGAGACAATAGAAAAACTTAGTTGATAGGTCAAGAACAAAATGAAAATAAAAATTAAACTACGATAAATTGAGGTACAAATGGGGGCTGTCCCCTTGAAGGGACTGTCCCCCTGAAGGGGTAAGCTCGCTTGCGTTTAAACTCGTTCGACCCGGGGGCTGCACCCCCGGACCCCGCCCTACTTCTTTTGCTCGCTCAAAAGAAGTAGGCAAGAAAAGAGCGTTGTCCTGCGGACGGCATTACTGTTTCGATGATTGTACGTCTGCTGACCGTCGATTGAGAATGGATCGACAGCTCTTCGTAGCACCTCCACTAGAGCGGAACAGTCAGCAGCCTTCGGCGGCGATCTTGATTCGTTCTTGTCTACAGTCGGGTTGTTGGTTTTAAAACCTGAAAATCCTGGGTTCTCCTATTGGTTTCCAGGTTTTACCAACAAAACAAGCAGCCAGGAACATCAAAGAGCGACTGGAGCGGGTGACCGCAATGCCTGCCATGAAAGAGGGGGCGCTACGAAGAGCTGTCCAGGTCGGCAGCACCGACAGTGACCCGTCCCCAACCGACCGCGAAAGTAATGCCCGCCGCAGGCGAAGGCTCAAAGAAGTAAGGCGGGGTGCGGGGCGCAGCGCCCGCGGTTTAGTGGTGAAGGGGTGCAGCCCCGGCACAAACGAGATCCATTCAACACCCGGAGGTTTCGCCTCTGGGACGTACTCCCTTTTGCGGCAGGTTGACAATCGCCCGTCGAGCCGGACAATTCAAGCAGGAGGATTCGTGTATGAAAGATCCCGTCTGCGGTATGGACGTCGCCCCTGAATCGGCCGCCGGTCGTCGGGAGCATGAGGGAGAGACCTATTATTTCTGCTCGGCCAAATGCCTGGAGAAATTTACCGCCGACCCTGAGCGCTGGCTCAACCCGGCGCTGCGGGAGGCGGAAGCGACCGCCGCCGGCGATCAGGAGGTGACCTACACCTGTCCGATGCACCCGGAGGTGCTGCAGCAGGGGCCGGGTTCCTGCCCCATCTGCGGCATGGCGCTGGAGCCGCTGATGCCGACGGCCGAAGAGGAGGAGAGCGGCGAGTACCTCGACATGCGCCGGCGCCTGGTGGTCAGCGCCATCCTCACCGTGCCGGTGGTCGTCCTCGCCATGGGGCACCTGCTCCCCGGCGTCGGCCATCGCTGGCCGGTGCGGGTGACCGCCTTTCTCGAGCTCCTCTTCGCCACCCCCGTCGTCCTCTGGGGGGGGTGGGTCTTCTTCGTACGCGGCTGGCAGTCGCTGGTCCGCCGCAATCTCAACATGTTCACCCTGATCGCCCTCGGCGTCGGGACGGCCTGGACTTACAGCGTCGTCGCCGTCCTCTTCCCCGGGATTTTCCCCCCCTCTTTTCGCGGCGAAGCGGGGGAGGTGGCGGTCTATTTCGAGGCGGCGGCGGTGATCGTCACCCTGGTGCTCCTCGGCCAGGTGCTCGAGCTGCGGGCGCGCAGCCGCACCGGGGCGGCGATCCGGTCGCTGCTCGGGCTGGCCCCCAAGAGCGCCCGCCGCCTGCGCGACGACGGTGGCGAGGAGGATGTCCCCCTCGACCAAGTGCACAAAGGGGACCGGCTGCGCATCCGGCCGGGGGAGAAGGTGCCGGTCGACGGCCGGGTGCTCGAGGGGGGGAGCGCCGTCGACGAATCGATGATCACCGGCGAACCGATGCCGGTGGAGAAGGGGCCGGGGGACCGGCTGACCGGCGCCACCGTCAACGGCAACGGCACCCTGGTGATGCAGGCCGAGTGGGTCGGGGCCGAGACGGTTCTCGCCCAGATCGTGCAGATGGTGGCGGCGGCCCAGCGCAGCCGGGCGCCGATCCAGCGCCTGGCCGATCAGGTGGCCGGCTGGTTC
>JACZKF010000081.1 GCA_014860175.1 Desulfuromonadales bacterium
GAGGAGGTGCTGGCGGAGATCGGCGCTACCCTGCGCTGGTTTCTCGTCGCCCGCGCCATCGCCATGCTGCTGGTGGGGGCCAGCACGGCCATCGCCTTGCTGCTGCTCAACATCCCGCTGGCGCTGCTGCTCGGCGTCATCGCCACGCTACTGACCTTCGTCCCCTATCTCGGGCCGATCGCCGCCGGCGTTCCGATCGTCCTGGTGGCCCTGCTCGAGGGGCCGCAACAGGCGCTTTGGGCCCTGATCGTCTATACCGTCATCCAGCAGATCGAGGGGATCCTGTTCGACCCACTGATCCTGCAGCGGATCATCCGTCTGGCGCCGGTGGTCACGATCGTCTCGCAAGTGCTGGGGGGCGTTTTGCTGGGGGTGCTGGGAATCGCCCTGGCGACCCCGTTTGCGGCGGTCATGCAGGTGTTCATCCGCCGGGTCTATCGCGAGGACATCCTTGGGGAGCCGAGGAAAGCCGGTTCGGGCTGACGGTCATCGGCCGTCGGCCCGAACCGGCCGGGGTGGAGCAGGAAAAGCCAGGTCAGCGGCTGCCGCGCAGGGCGGCGATCCGCTCCTCCAGAGGGGGGTGCGTCATCAGCAGCCGGCGCAGTCCGCGCCCGGAATTGCCGAAGATCCCGAACGAGGAGACCTGGTCGGGGAGCGGCGCCGTCGACGCGCTCTGCAGCCGCTGCAGGGCGGCGATCATCTTCTCCCGGCCGGCCAGGGCGGCAGCCCCGGCATCGGCGCGAAACTCGCGCTGGCGGCTGAACCACATGACGATGACGCTGGCCAGAATACCGAAGACCAACTGGGCCACGATGGACGTGATATAGAAGGCCGGGCCGTGCCCCCGTTCGGTCTTGAAGACGACGCGATCGACCAGATGACCGACCACCCGCGACAAGACGATGACGAACGTGTTCACCACCCCCTGGATCAGCGCCAGAGTAACCATATCGCCATTGGCGACATGACTGACCTCATGGGCCAGGACCGCTTCCGCCTCGTCTTCTTTCATCGCCCGCAGCAGACCGGAACTGACCGCCACCAGGGCGTTGTTGCGGCGCATGCCGGTGGCAAAGGCGTTGACCTGGGGCGAATCATAGATCGCCACCTCCGGCATGCCGATGCCGGCTCGCTCGGCCTGCCGCTGCACGATGGTGACCAGCCAGGCCTCGGAGGCATTGCCGGGAGTGGTGATCACCCGGGCGCCGGTCAGGCGCTTGGCCGTCCATTTGGACAGCGCCAGCGAGATGAAAGCGCCGCCAAACCCGAAGACGGCGGCGAAGACCAGCAGATTGTACAGGTCGAGACCGACCCCCTGCTCATCGAGAATGGTGCCGACCCCCAGCAGGCTCAGCACGACGCCGAGCACCAGGACAATCGCCAGGTTGGTGACGATGAACAGCATGACTCTTTTCATTGCGCCCTTGACCTCCTCATGTCGTGACCGCTGCCCCAGCAGACGGTTTTCCTTAAGAAATCAAATTATGAGAGATACCGTGGGGGTGTCAACTGCTTTCGGTGCGAGGCGGTCGAAAACGGCTTTCAGCGCTCGCTGCTGAACCGCTCATGCAGAGCCCGGGCGGTCGGCTCCGGCAGCCCGGGGGCGGCGAGCAACTCCTCCAGGCTCGCCTGGCGGATCTTCTTCAGGCTGCCGAAATGTTTCAGCAGGGCGCGCCGACGGCGCGGCCCCACCCCAGGGACCTCCTCCAGAGGGGAGGAGAGGGCCGCCTTGGCGCGCAGCTTGCGGTGATAGCCGATGGCGAAACGGTGGGCCTCGTCGCGCAGCCGTTCGAGCATGAACAGGGCGGGGGAGCCGGAGCGCAGCAGCAGCGGGTTTTTGCGGCCGGGGAGAAAAAATCGTTCTTCACTGCGCTCCACCACCTTCCCCCGGACATTGGCCAGCACCCGGCTCTTGGCGATGCCGGCGGCGTCGATCTTCCCGGCCAGCCCCAACTCCGCGAGAACGGCAGTGAGGACCGACAGTTGCCCCTTGCCGCCGTCGATGAGGATGAAGTCGGGGAGCGTCGCCTCGGCGCCCCCCCGGACCAGCCGCCGCTTGAGGATTTCATAGAGGGAGGCAAAATCGTCGGCGCCGGCCACCGTACGGATGCGGAAGTGGCGGTACTCCCCCCGCACCGGCTCGCCATCGACCAGCACCGCCATACTGCCGACGCTGAACTCCCCCTGACCGGTGGAGATATCGAAACATTCCATCCGGCGCGGCAGTTTCGTCAATTGCAGCCGTTCGCGGAGCTCCAGCAGCAGCTGCTGCCGGGCCTCCTGCCGGCTCCCACGCTCGCGGAACGCCTCCTCGGCATTTTTCGCCGCCATCTCCACCAGCCGCCGCCTCTCCCCCCGCAGGGGGACGGTGAGGGCCACCTTGCGCCCCCGGCGCTCGGAGAGCCACTCGGCCAGCGTGGGCGCATCTTCCGGCAGAAACGGGAGGAGCAGCTGATCGGGGAGAAAAACGTCCCGACCGTAGTACTGCTGCAAAAAGGAGGAGAGGAGCTCGTCTTCGTCCATCCGCCACTCCAGCGAGTAGGTGCGCCGGCCGATGAGCTTCCCCTGGCGGATGAACAGCAGCGCCATCTCCACCTCCCCCCCCTCGCGGTGCAAGCCGAGCACATCCTGGTCGCCGCCGCCGGCTTCGGTCACTTTCTGCCGCTCCACCGTCTGCTCGATGGCCCGGATCTGATTGCGCCGGCGGGCCGCCTCCTCAAAGCGCAGATCGGCCGAGGCCCGCTCCATCTTCTCCCGCAGCACCGAAACCACCTCGCTCTCGCGCCCGGAGAGCAGGGCGATGGCGCCGTCGACCAGCTCCCGGTAGTGCTGGTGGCTGATCAGGCCGTGGCAGGGGGCGCTGCACTGGTCGATCTGGTGATAGAGGCAGGGGCGAGGGCGGCGCCGGCAGCTCTCCAGCGGGTGATGGCGCAGGGGGAAGATGCGGAAAATCTCCTTCAAGGTCTCGCGCACCGCCGTCGCCGAGGCGTAGGGGCCGAAGTAGAGGGCGCCATCGCGCTTGACCCTCCGGACGATCTGCAAGGTGGGGAACTCCTCGCGCAGGTCGAGCCGCAGGGAGACATAGGTCTTGTCGTCGCGCAGATTGATGTTGTAGCGGGGGCGGTACTTCTTGATCAGGGTGTCTTCGAGAAGCAGCGCCTCTTTTTCGGTATCGGTGACGATCGTTTCGACCTGCCGCACCCGCTGCATCAGAAAACGGATGTGGGCCCGACCATCCCCGGCGGTGGAGAAGTAGGTGCGCAGCCGAGCCCGCAGGTTCTTGGCCTTACCGACATACAGCACCGCCTCGGCATCTCCTCTCATCAGGTAGACGCCACAGGCGGCCGGGCAACGTTTCGGGTCGAAATCAAACATGGAAAGGCAATTTTGAGTTTTGAGTTAAAAGGCATTGGCCAGGAGCGTATCTGGCTCCTGACTACTGGCTTCTGGGCTACCTTACCCCATCCCGGAGGGAGGAAACCAGAGATTTTTCTGGGTGTTCCGGCGGCGGGCTGGTATAATTCGACGTCATTTTTTCCGGAGGCCCCCTGTGAATCCCATCTGGAGCAACATCTTCCGCAAACGGGAGGAAGACACCCTGGCCTGGTTTCTCGGCAATGTGCCGATTTTTTCCGAGCTCAAGGGGCGAGATCTGGCTTTTCTCGAAGCGCTGGTCCATATCCGCCGCTATGCCCACGGCGAAATCGTCTTTGAGGAGGGGGATCCGGGGTCGGGGATGTACGTCATCCGCAGCGGCGCGGTCCAGGTTTTCACCCGGGAGACCGACATCGCCCTGTTGGGCCCCGGCGATTTTTTCGGCGAGACCACTCTCACCGCCCCGACCACCCGGACGGCGTCGGTGCGGGCGATGGAGAAGACCGAGCTCATCGG
>JACZKF010000082.1 GCA_014860175.1 Desulfuromonadales bacterium
TCCCCCCGCTGCTTCGCCCCGTAGTCGGCAACGGTTTCGTGGTCGGGACGGTGACCGCCCTGGTGCTCGAGCACCTGGTTCTGAAAGAGTGATGGATTCGGGCAGAGATTTCTGAACCGGCCCGGCTTCGAGCTATAATGGAGTAGTGGCAACCGGCATCCGGCCTTGGCGTCGGGTGAGAAAGGAGAAGCAATGGATCCCAACGAATATCAGGATTTTTGCCAGGCGGTAGAGGCTGGTGAGACCAAATATGTGGAGAACACGGGGAGTCACGACCAGGGGCGGGTTCTTTTTTGCAGCGGTAACCGTCTGGAGGTCGAGATTGGGGACCGGCGTGAAACCTGGGGGGTTGAATACTGCAAGGAAGTCAAAACCGCCTGACGGCCACCGGGCAAGAGCAGGGGAGGGTCGTTGCATACCGCGGTAAAGTACGCGCTGGTTCAGATCCCTTCGGCTTTGCTGCTGGTGGCGGTTCTGGTGCTGCTGCGTCACTGGTGGGGCTTCCCCCAGTGGGTGCTCTGGCTGACTCTGCTCCTCTGGGTGCTCAAGGATGTCGCCCTTTACCCGCTGGTCCGTCGTGCCTACGAGCCGGCCGACCCCGGCACCTGTGCGGCTCTGCGCGGCTACCGGGGGACGGCCAGGGAACCGCTGGCCCCCACCGGCTATGTGGAGATCCGGGGCGAGCTGTGGCGCGCCGAGGTCGCCGATGGGCGCCGGGTTGAACGTGGGGGAGAGGTGCGGGTGCGGGAAGTCCGGGGGCTGACGCTCCTCGTTGAGCCGGCAGAGAGAGAGTGACCTCCCCTAGTCGCCCCGGGCAAACTGCAGCGCCGCCGAATTCAGGCAGTAGCGCTCCCCGGTCGGCGGTGGTCCATCGGGGAAGACATGCCCGAGATGGGCGTCGCAGCGGCTGCAGACGACTTCGGTGCGGCGCATGAACAGAGCGTTGTCCGCCTCTTTGCTGATGTTCTCCGGGGCGACCGGTCGGGTAAAGCTTGGCCACCCGGTCCCCGAGTCATACTTGGCATCGGCGGCGAAAAGGTCCTGGCCGCAAGCCGCACAGCGATAGACCCCCTCGGCGTGATGGTCCCAGTAGGCATTGGCAAACGGCGGCTCGGTCCCTTTTTTCCGGATGACGCGGTACTGTTCCGGGGTCAGCTCTCGCCGCCACTCATCCTCGGTCTTGATCACTTTTTCCACCATCAGATATCCCCCATGTTCGACGGAATAGACGCTTAGCGCCCCGGGCTCCGACGAAGGAGCGCTCTGCGGCGCCGGGCCTCGGCAGCCGGCCGCGGCGGTGAGCAGCAGGATGAGCAGCCAACCAAGCGGGCGCATATTCAATACCGGTCGTATTCGTCCTGCTCCAGGCCGCCCGGCTCGACATCGATCTGAAAGGGCTCGTCTTCGGCTTCGGTGCTGGACCCCTCCACCGGTTCAATCGGGATCAGCTCCCAGCTCTCTTCGCGCTCGATGAACCGCAGCCGGTACTCTTGCCCGCAGTTATGGCAGCGGACCGTATCGGAGTTGTAGACATCGGGTACTTCGAGGTCGAAGTCGCACTCCTGGCAGGTAAACATCTTGTCCATAAGGCTCTCCTTGATCGCTCTTTTATCAAGCATAAGCCTGCCGGCAAGCCAAAGCAACTCCCGGGCCGGGGGGGTGAAAGCTCTTGTCGCCGCGGTGAGGGAGGTGTAGACTGACACTCTTGAAAAAAGGAGGAAGGTTCGCGGATGACCGGTATTGTGCTCGCGAAGACCCGCTCGTTGCTGGAGATGATCAAATTCTCCCACACCGTCTTCGCCTTTCCCTTTGCCTTGACCGGCGCCACCCTGGCGGCCCTGGCCAACGGTGCCCCGCCCACCGCTGCGCAGATCGCCTGGCTTTGCCTGGCGATGATCGGTGCCCGTTCCGGCGCCATGGGGCTGAACCGGATCATCGACGCCAGCATCGACGCCGACAACCCGCGTACTGCCAGTCGGCACATCCCGGCCGGCAAGGTAGGGCGGGGGGAAGCCTGGGCGCTGGTGCTGGTCTCCTTCGCCCTGCTGCTGCTGGCCGCCTGGATGCTCAATCCCCTGTGCTTCTATCTGGCACCGGTGGCGCTGTTCTTTCTCATCCTCTACTCCTACTGCAAGCGGTTTACCGCCCTGGCGCACCTGGTCCTCGGCCTCTGTCTGGCCGCTGCCCCGGTGGGTGCCTGGATCGCCCTGCGGGGTGATCTGCAATGGCCGATCGTCGTTCTCGGGCTGGCCGTCCTGTTCTGGGTCGCCGGCTTCGACATCTTCTATGCTCTGCAGGATCTGGAGTTCGACCGTGCCCGGGGGCTGTTTTCCATTCCTTCCCAGTTGGGGGCGGAGCGGTCGGTGTGGCTGGCACGCCTGTTCCATCTGCTGATGCTCGGCCTGCTTCTGCTGCTGCCGCTGGGGACCGGGCTGGGGGGGATCTATCTGTTCGGAGTGCTGGTGGTGGCGGCGATGCTGCTGTACGAGCATCGCCTGGTCAAGCCGGATGATCTGACCAGACTGGATGCCGCCTTCTTCAATATGAATGGCTATATCAGTGTGACGATCTTTGCTTTCACGCTGATCGATGCGCTGATGTAAGGGACGCCGGCCGGGGCGTACAGGGGGCAGCTATGCAACAGATCGTCGTCGCCATCACCGGAGCTTCCGGTTCGATCTATGGCCTGCGGCTTACCGAAGAGCTGCTGCGGGCCGACTGCCGGGTGGTGCTGCTGCTGACCAGGTCGGGGCTCGACGTGCTTCGCTACGAGACCGGTCTGGAGTGGGAAGGGACCACCTACGAGCGCAAGGGGCTGATGCGTGACTATTTCGGCGGCAGCCGTAAACTGGAGCACCACGGCGAGGCGGACATGTTCGCCCCCATCGCCAGCGGCTCCTCGGCCCCCCAGGCGATGGTGATCGCCCCCTGTTCCATGGGGACCGCCGGGCGTCTGGCCGCCGGCCTCGGCAGCAACCTGATCGAGCGCTGCGCCGATGTGATGCTGAAGGAGCGGCGCGACCTGATCCTGGTCCCCCGGGAGACCCCCTTCAACCAGCTGCATCTGGAGAATCTGCTGCGCCTTTCCCGCGCTGGCGCCCACATCCTGCCGGCGATGCCGGCCTTCTACCACCGGCCGAAAAAGGTGGAGGAACTGGTCGATTTCGTGGTCGGTAAAATTCTCGACAGTCTGAAGATTCCGCACAAGCTTTTCCAGCGCTGGGGCGAGGACGGCAGCTGATAGCAGACAAATACTGGCGATGGATCCTACCGTTTCCCTGTAATTTCCCCCTCCCTTTGATGGGAGGGGGCTAGGG
>JACZKF010000083.1 GCA_014860175.1 Desulfuromonadales bacterium
GTAAAAGATCGTCCAGGGGGGGGCAGCATCTTTTTTTTCACCTTGCCGCTCCCGGCTGCAGTGAACGACGGGAGCGCCCCAGCTGAGCACCGGGGGGAGGCCAGGGCCGCGCCGCTTGCCAGTGCCCGCATCCTTCTGGCCGAGGACGAGCCGATGATCCGGGACATAATCCAGATGGTCCTGACCGGGCGCGGTTGGCAGGTGGAAACCGCCGGCAACGGCCGGGAGGCGGTTCAGAAATGGCACGAGGGGAAATTCGATCTGATCCTGATGGACCTGCAGATGCCGGAGATGAACGGCCTGGAAGCCACCCGGCAGATCCGTGCGGCCGAAGAGGGGGGGCGAATCTTCATTCTCGGCCTGACCGCCCATACCCGCCACGAGGTCAGAGTGGAGTGTCTGGCCGCCGGCATGGATAAAGTCCTGACCAAACCGGTGCCGATCAAGGAGCTTTGCTCGGCGGTCGACCGCTGCCTTGCCGCGCCTGCGGCCTCCATTGGACCGCGCTGTTGAGGCAGGAAGTCTTGGTGGGGTTGACAACCGGCGGCCGCATACTTATCTTCTTTCCCGGTGCGAAATAATTCCATCCCACAGGAGGTACCCGTTTCCATGAAAGCCAAAAAACACGTTTTCAAAGCCGAGGTGAACAAGATCCTCGACCTGATGATCCACTCTTTGTACTCCCACAAAGAAATCTTTCTGCGCGAGCTCATCTCCAACGCCTCGGACGCCATCGACAAGGCGCGCTACGAGGCGCTGACCGACCAGTCTCTGGCCGAAGGTGGGGAGGAGTGGAAGATCGAGCTCATCGCCGACAAGGAGGCCGGGACCCTGACGGTGCGCGACAACGGCATCGGCATGACCCGCGACGAGGCGGTCAAAGCCCTCGGCACCATCGCCCACTCGGGGACCAAGGAGTTCATGAAGCTTCTGGAGAGCCGCGAAGTCAAGGACAACCCCGAACTGATCGGCCAGTTCGGCGTCGGCTTTTACTCGGCTTTCATGGTCGCCGACCAGGTCAGCGTCATCACCCGCAAAGCGGGGGCCCCCGCCGACCAGGCCGTGCTCTGGGTCTCCGACGCCGCCGATGGCGCCTACACCTTGGAGGATACGGAGAAGGCGAGCAAGGGGACCGACGTCGTCCTCACCCTCAAGGAGGACGCCCGCCAGTATCTCGAAGAGTGGGAGCTGCGCAAGATCGTCAAGCAGTACTCCGATTTCATCGAGTACCCGGTGGTGATGGCGGTAACCCGCTCCGCCCCCGATCCCGAGGACAAGGAAAAGACGATCGAGGAGACCAAAGAGGAGACCCTCAATTCGCGCAAGGCGATCTGGCTCAAGGACAAATCGGCGGTCACCGCCGAGGAGTACAAGGAGTTCTACAAGCACATCTCCCACGACTTCACCGACCCGGCCCGGACGATCCACTACCGCGCCGAAGGGACGACCGAGTTCTCGGCCCTGCTCTATATTCCGGCCAAGCGCCCCTTCGACATCTTCTACCAGGACTACAAGGTCGGCCCGGCCCTCTACGTGCGCCGGGTGCAGATCATGGACCACTGCGAGGCGATGCTTCCCTCCTACCTGCGTTTCGTCAAAGGGGTGGTGGAGTCGTCGGACCTCCCCCTCAACGTCAGCCGCGAGATCCTGCAGGATAACCGGACCGTGACGGTGATCAAGAAGAGCATCACCAAGAAGGTTCTTGACACCCTGGCCGAGATGAAGAGGGATGACGCCGAGGCGTACGGCAAGTTCTACGAGCAGTTCGGCCGCATCCTCAAGGAGGGGATCCATCACGATTTCGAGCGCCGCGAGACGATCGCCGACCTGCTCCTGTTCGAATCGACCAAGACCGAAGCGGGGAAGAAGACGACCCTGGCCGAGTACCTCGAGCGGATGCAGCCGGAGCAGAAAGAGATCTACTACATCACCGGCGGCGATCGCGCCAGCGCCGAGTCTTCCCCTTACCTCGAGGTCTTCAAGGAGAAGAGGATCGAAGTCCTGATCATGACTGATGATTTCGACGACATCATCATCACCGGGCTCGGCGCCTACAAGGAGAAGGAGTTCCAGTCGGCGATCAAGGGCGATCTCGATCTGGGCGAGGGGAACAAGGAAGAGCAGAAAAAAGAGTTCGGCGACCTGCTCGAACTGATGCAGGCGGAGCTCAAGGGGCTGGTGGCCGAGGTGCGCATCTCCGGCCGCCTCAAGGATTCGGCCGTCTGCCTGGTGGCCGGCGAGCACGACCTCGACCCCAAGATGGTGAAGATGTTCCAGGCCATGGGGCAGGAAGTCCCCAAGGGGGAGCGGGTGCTGGAGATCAACCCCAACCACGAGCTGATCGCCCGCATGCAGCAGCTCTTCAGCGCCGACCGCGCCAGCGCCCAGCTCAAGGAGTACACCGGTCTTCTCTACGACCAGGCCCTGCTCCTCGAGGGGGACAAACCCCGCGATCCGGTGGCCTTCGCCCGGGCGCTGTCGAAGCTGATGGCTGAAGGGGTAAGCGCCGGCTGAGGTTTGGCAAGCTGTTCTGCATGATTCAAGCAAGAGAGGCCGGGAAATTTTTCCGGCCTCTCTTGGTCTCAGGACCCTGCGGGGTTGGCCCGCTTCCCCTTTCTACTGATCGATCCCCGGCACCACCTCCACCTTCATCCACCCCGGTTGCTTGCGGTCGAACGCCTGATACGCCTCGATGGCCGAGCCGAACGGCTCCACCTGGGTGAGAATTTTGGTCGGATCGATGGCTCCGCGCTCGACCAGTTCCAGGAGCATCGGGATGTATTTGCGATGGTTGCAGTTCCCCATCTTCAGAGTCAGGTTCTTCATCATCGCCATGCCGATCGGGAAGGCGCGGACCGTCTCCGGGTAGACGCCGACGATCGACAATGTGCCGGCTTTCGCCAGGCACTCCACCGCCCAGATGAGGGCCTGGGACGGTGCCCCACCCGGTTTCCAGACCTCTCCCTGCGGATGGGTCTCCGGGGCGATCTCCTGCATCTCCCGTTGGAACTCCGGTTCCATCTGCGCCGCCTTGGCCGCCCCCGGACCGCCGTGCGGGTGTTCCGCATCGACGCCCACGGCATCGATCGCCCGGTCGACGCCGATGCCGCCGGTCAGCTTGAGAATCGCCTCGACCGGATCCTCGCTGTCGAAGCTGATGATCTCGGCCCCCTGTTTTCGCGCCATCTCCAAGCGGTCGAAGACGCAGTCGACTGCCAGCACCCGCCCTGCACCGAGCATCTTGGCGCTGGCGATGGCGAATTGGCCGACCGGGCCGCAGCCGAAGACCGCCACCGTGTCGCCACTCTTGATCTCCGCCAGTTCGGCGGCAAAGTAGCCGGTGGGAAAGATGTCGGAGAGGAGCAGAGCCTGGTTGTCGGTCACCTTGTCGGAGATCTTCACCAGCCCGACGTTGGCGAAAGGGACCCGCACCTTCTCCGCCTGCATGCCCTGGAAGGGGCCGCTCAGCTTCGGGCCGCCGAAAAAGGCGGTGCCGGCCCGCTTGCCGTTCGGGTTGGCGTTGTCGCACTGGGCGTAATAGCCGGCGCGGCAGTAAGAGCAGAAGCCGCAGGCGATGGTCGACGGGACGATTACCCGGTCGCCGGGGTTGAGATTGCGCACTTCGTCGCCGACCGCCTCGACAATCCCCACCCCCTCATGGCCGAGAATCGTCCCCGGCTCCATCGAGGCCATAGTGCCGCGCACCATGTGCAGGTCGGTGCCGCAGATGCCGCTGGCGGTCAGGCGCACGATGGCGTCGGTCGGTTCCTGCAGTTGCGGTTCCGGCACCTCGTCGAGACGGATGTCGCCGATGCCGTAGAAAACGACGGCTTTCATGATTCCTTCTCCTTTTCGCAGACTTAGGTGTAATTCATCTTCTGGTAAATGTAACGGTGTCGCCCGGCTTGTCAACGCCCGGGGCGGATGCTGGTGAGGCTGGAGATGATCCAAGCCGCCTGGCGGCATGGCAGAGTTAAACCAATATTTCCATCCTCGCCTAATGAGGGCATGGTGAACCGCTAACGCCTCAGCATATATAGGTGTCCTGAGCTTTATCTGGATACCTCTTTTTTATGCCAAATAGTGTCATAGTTCCTTGAACTGTAGGCGGATTCCTTGTAGTTTGAATAGGTCGACTTCACCGGCCGATCAGAAAGGAGAGACTCATGGGTTTTCTGGAAACACTGTTTGGGCCAAAGAAAGTATATCCGCCCTTGGATCCGGCCAATCCGGCTGCGGGGCACCTCGCGAATATGCACGAGCAACTGGAAGAAATCTCTCAGAAGGCGAAACAACCTCTGGAGGTCATCCCGGGTGAAGGGGGCGGGTATGTTTTCATCGGTAAACCGCCCAGGAATTTTGGCATTGCCTGGGTGGAGGATGGAGCGGTCGTTAGTTTCAAGACCTTGACCGAGGAGCGGGGGGTTAAGCCGGCGCAACTGCAGACTCTGGTTGAGAAATTGCGCACGACCTACGGTGCCAATCAGGACAGTCCCCGTTTCGTTGCCAAAGTCGGTGACCAAGAGGTGATAGTCACCCCCTCCGAAAAATTTCGGGAACAGGTGAGTGAGGTCATCCGGGCGACGATCCGCTAGCGCTGCCCAAGCGCATCCCCGGAAAGGTTTGGGTGGTGCGGTCCTGATATCGTAAAATCGTCTGATCGGTGGTGAGGTCGTCGACGAAGTTCTGCCAGTCTGTAAACCCGAAGTCTCTGCGGATGGCCTGTTTTCGGTGCCATCGCAACTCCCTCCCGAACGTTTCGAAAACGCCGGCCAGAATCAGAGCTGAAGGAAAAAGACCGACAGGAGGGTCAGGCCGATGCCGATCAGCCTCGGGCGGGTGATACTTTCGCGGTAGATCACAACCGACAGGGCGATGGCAATCACGAAGTGCATGCCGGTGATGAGGGCGATCATGGACAACGGCCCGCTGGCCAGCGCGCTCAGGAAGGCATAGAAGCCAAAGAAATTGAGCAGCCCCATGGCGATCCCGATCTTTACCGCTTCACCCGCTTTGCTCCCTATGGTTTTTTTGCCCCACTTTTTGTCAATAGCCAGGGAGAAGAAGGTGGCCAGCAGGTAGGAAAGGGCCATGAACCCGGCCTTGCTGGTGGAGACTGCCGCCAGTTTGCTGGAAATGGATGCTATCGCGCCGCCCAGAACGCACACGGTGACGAACAGCAAACCGGCTCCGGCGCGCCCTTCGGGCCTGGCCTGACTCCCCACATTCCCGGCCAGAACGGCCACCACGGAGAAGCCGAGCAGGATGCCGATCCATTGAAAAGAGGTGGGGCGTTCGTTGAAAAAAAAGATGGAGAACAAGATCACCACCAGCAGGCTCAGCCGGGTGAGGGGAAAGGTGATACCGGCCGGCAGGTGTCTCAGCGCC
Source organism: Desulfuromonadales bacterium (assembly GCA_014860175.1). Taxonomy (GTDB): domain Bacteria; phylum Desulfobacterota; class Desulfuromonadia; order Desulfuromonadales; family JACZKF01; genus JACZKF01. Next base: position 5,389 of record JACZKF010000083.1, read on the forward strand.
TCCATGTTGGCCACGGTAGCGAGGGCAAAGGCGACACTGTTGACCAGCGACAAAAGGACCAGCGAGGTGAGATCCCCGACGGGCTCTCCCGAAACCAGAAAGGCCGCGGCGCTCAAGAGGGTCACAGTCCCCATGAACACGGCGGTGGTCAGGGGCGAGCTGCAGTTGCGCTCCGCCGCCACCTTGTAGAGGAAGCGCTGCGTCCCTAACAAGAGCAGGGCGGCGATGCTGAGAAGGTACCACTGGGGCATGCAGGCCTTCGACGGTCAGGTCGGACCGGTAGGGTTGGCGACGCTCTTCCTGGCTAGTTCGGATCTGAAGGACTGCCCAGCCTTTTCTGGCGATTGTAACTGCGCCGGTTTACCTGATGGGCCGTTTTCAGACGCAAAAGCTAGCATGAGGTGCTGCAGGTGCCAAGAAAATACGCCAGCCTTTGTCACCACCCAGGAATTTGTCTTGTTTTTTTCCCGCCTCCCGGTTAAAAAGCAGCCAACCTTTTAACCGAGGAGCTTCCCTTGCCGGAACTCGTCAATCTCGCTCTCGCCGCCGGGCGGACGGCCGTCGAACTGGCCCTGTTCCTGATGCTGCCGGTGATGGTGCTCATGCTCGCCCTGATGAAGGTCCTGGAGGCGCGCGGCATTGTCGCCTGGATCGCCCGTCTCCTCTCCCCCCTGCTGCGGGTTTTCGGGGTCCCGGGCAGCGGCGCCTTTGCCATGCTGCAGCTGCTCCTCGTCAGCTTCGCCGGCCCCGTCGCCACCCTCTCCATTCAGGACCGTGACGGCACGGCCCGGCGCCGGATCGCCGCGACGCTGGCGATGGTGCTGTGCATGTCGCAGGCGAACGTCATCTTCCCGATGGCGGCGGTGGGGCTCGACCTGACGGTCATCATTCTCACCTCCAT
>JACZKF010000084.1 GCA_014860175.1 Desulfuromonadales bacterium
ATCCCCCCCCAGACGCACCAGGCCGTAGCCGGCGGTGGCGGCAATCAGCCCGGCGGCAACGGCAGCTCCGAGCCAGGGGGCGCCCCCTTGACGGTGCCGCAGCCAGCGCAGCAGATCGGCCAGGGCGACGTTGACCAGGACGATGAGAAAGCTCAGCCCGTAGACCCCGAACAGGTCGGCCGACTGGAGCAGAACTTCCCGGTTCTGCTGCGAATAGCCGAGCAGAGCCCAGGGGAAACCGGAAAGGAGAAAAGAACGGAGGAATTCGAGGCCGACCCAGACGACGGGCAACGTGAGCAGCAAAGGGAGGGCGCGCCGTGCCTGCAGCTGGCAGGCGGTCCAGGTGGCGACGGCAAAGAACAGGGCGAGATAGCCGACCAGCAGCAGGTAGGCAACCACCGAAAAGATCGGATGCATCTGCCCGTAAGTGGTCATGACGATATTCAGCCAGTACAGAACCAGGCTGAAGAAACCGACGCCGGCGGCAAAACCGGTGGCGAAGGGGCGCCGGTGCATGACCAGCAGCAGCGGCACCAGACCGATCCAGGCCAGGGGCGACAGATCAGGTCGGGGAAATGAGAGGGCAAGGACGACTCCGGCGGCAAGCGCCCAGAGAATCGACCGGTCCGGCAGATATTTCATCGGTCTAGATCTCGGTTTCCAGTACCGGAGTCAGGCGACGGATGCGGACTTTGCGGATTTTGCGGGGGTCGCTCTCCACCACCGTCATCAGCAGGGCACCGTCGCGGATCTCCTCCCCTTCCAGGGGAACGTGCCCCAACAGGTTGAACAGGTAGCCGCCGACGGTGTCGAATTTGTCGCGGGCGATAGAGATATCGAAGTGCTCTTCCAGCTCTTCGATGTTCAACCGCCCGTCCACCAGGATCGTCCCCGGCTCTTCCGGCTGGATCCACTCTTCCTCCAGGTCGTATTCGTCCTGGATATCGCCGACGATCTCCTCGATCAGGTCCTCGATGGTGATCAGCCCCGAGGTGCCGCCATACTCGTCGATGGCGATGGCCATGTGTACCCGCTTGGTGCGAAACTCCTGCAGCAGTTCCTCGATGTTTTTGGTTTCCGGGACGAAGTAGGGGGTGCGCATCACCCGCGAGACGGTCACCTCCGAATCGGGACGACCCCAGAACCGCAGGAGGTCCTTGGCATAGATGACCCCGACGATGCGGTCGTTGGACCCTTCATATACCGGCAGCCGGGAGTGCCCGGAGGAGATGATCGCTTCGAGCACCTGCCGCAGATCGGCATTGGTCGGGCAGGAGACCATATCGGTGCGGGGAACCATGATTTCGCGCACGATGGTCTCGCGGAACTCGAAGATGGAGTTGAGCATCTCCCCTTCCCCTTCGTTGATGATCCCCTCCTCCTCCGACTCTTCGATGATCGCCTGCAGTTCCTCTTCGGTGAGGACCCGCCGGCGGCCGAAGAAGATCCGCCGCAGAACCTCGATCCAGGAGCTGGGGCGGCCATTGCTGCGGCCGTTCGAAGATTTGCCATTGGTACTAGGACTGTCGTCTTCCAAGTTCCCTTTCCTCCTCCTTCGCCCGGGGGTTCCGGGGATGGATGAACCACTAAGTTTAAGCGAAAATAAAATGGATGACCAGGGTCACCCCGATTCCCAGCAGGGCCCCGGCCGCCACCTCGGCCAGCGAATGAATCCGCATCAGCAACCGGCTCTGGCTGACCATGGTAGCCATGCCGAAGGTCAGCAGTAGCAAGATGGGGGCGACCTGGGCCAAGGCGATGCTGGTGGCGATGGAAAAAGCCACCGCCGCATGTCCGCTCGGCATGCCGCCGTGCAGAGGGGTCCCTCGTCCCAGCCGCCCCTTGAACAGCACCACCAGGATGATCACCGTCAAGGCCGAGACCACCGAGGCTTCTCCTTCCGGAGGCTGCCCCAAATGGCCGATGGCGGCTTCCATGCCGTGCAGGAGCCGATGCGACAAGGCCAGGTAGGCGATGACCACCGCCCCGACGGCGGACACCAGTACCGCCCCGGCAGCCACGTCTTTGGCGCATTGGGCCAGCTTGTGGAATTCCGGCGAGACCAGGTCGACCACCACTTCCAAAGCGGTGTTGAGCAGTTCGGCCACCAGCACCAAAGTGACCGCCAGGGCCAGCAGGGCGAATTCCAGGGCGGAAATCCGCAGCAGAACCGCCGTCAGCAACACCCCCACTGCGGCCAGAAAGTGCCAGCGCATGTGACGTTGGGTGCGAGCGGTCCAGAGAATACCGTCGATAGCGCAATTGACACTATCGAGCCACCGGCTGGGCTTGAACTCCTTTTTCACGTCGGCGGTAGTTCCCGTCGGAGCAAGGCGAAAAGTTCGCGCTCTTTCGCCTCCATGCGCTGCGCTTCGGCTTCGGTGCCCCGCTCGTGATCGTAACCGAGCAGGTGCAAGATGCCGTGCGACAGCAGAAAGTAGAGTTCATCGGTGAAGGGGATTCCCGCCTCGGCCGCATCCCGGGCCGCGGTCTCGGCCGAAATCACCACGTCCCCGAGCAACTCCGGGTGCAGGCCGGCCCCCTCCCCTTCCTGCATCGGGAACGAGATGACATTGGTCGGCCGATCTTTTTGCAGGTAGTCGCGGTTAAGGAGCTGGATCTCGGCATCGTCGACGATGACCACCGACAACTCCCCCTCAGGACATCCCAAGGCGTTTAAGATCGTCCGTGCCGCTTTTCGCAGGTTCAATTTCCCGATCTTTAGGCGTTTTTGGCGGTTCTCGATGTAGATCTTCGACATTTTTCCTCTTGCCAGAATCTTTCTCCCGCTCTTTGAAAGCCGGTTCGGGGTAGTCGATCCGATGATGGAAAATTCCCCCCAGAATCCGGTTGAAACTCTTGGCGATATTGTGCAGGTCTTTGAGGGTCAGCTCGCATTCGTCCAGCTGACCGTCGATGAAGATATTGTTGATGATCTTCTGCACCAGGCCACGGATGCGGGCCGGCGTCGGATCGGCCAGGGTGCGGCTGGCCGCTTCCACCGCATCGGCCAGCATGATCAGGGCCGCCTCCCTGGTCTGCGGCTTCGGGCCGGGATAGCGGTAGTCTCGTTCGTCGATCTGCGGATTGGCGGCATCTTCACGCTGCTTCGCCTTGTCGAAGAAGAATTTCATCAGGGAGGTGCCGTGGTGCTGGCGGATGATATCGACCAGCGGCTCCCCCAGCCGCCCCTCGCGGGCGATCTCCACCCCGTCCTTGACGTGCGCCATTAAAATCAGGGCGCTCATCGAGGGGGCCAGCTTGTCGTGCTTGTTCTCCTGAGCCCCCAGGTTCTCGATGAAATATAGCGGCTTGCGAACTTTGCCGACGTCATGGTAATAGGCGGCCACCCGGGCCATCAGGGGGTTGGCGCCGATGACCTCGGCCGCCGCCTCCACCAGATTGCCGACAATGATCGAGTGGTGGTAGGTGCCGGGGGCCTGAATCATCAACTCGCGCAGCACCGGGGTATTGAGATTGGAGAGTTCCAGCAGCTTGATGTCGGTCGTGTACTTGAACAGGCTCTCTACCAGGGGGATGGTGCCGGTGACGATAACGGCGCAAAGCAGACCGCCGGAGAGACCGAAGCCGAGCTTGAAGAGGAACTGGAGGTCGAGACCGCGGCCGGCCATCAGATGGATACCGAGAATCAGCAGCACATTGACCAGGGACAGGCGCATACCGGCCTGGTACAGAGTCGTCCGCTCCTTGCAGTGACGCACCCAATGGGCGCCGACCAGGCCGCCGACCAGGGCGTAGAAGGAGATGAACAGGCTATCGCCAAACATCACCCCCAGCAGCAGGGACGACAGAATGATGAAAATCAGGGCGGTTTCCGAATTGAGAACGATCCGCACCAGCATCGCCCCGGCCGCAAACGGAAGCAGGTAGTAATAGCTGCTCGATTCTATGTAGGGAAAAGAGCTCTCCAGGGCGGAGGAGATGAAAATGGCCAGCTTGAGGAGCATGAACTGACCGATGAAAGCGGTCACCAGAAACAGCAGATCGCGGTTTTTGGGGCGGTACTTGCGGATATTCAGCTGGGCGAAACGGTGGCTGACAAAAAGGAGCAGGGCCGTACACAGCAGCAGCCCGAAGCCGGTGCGCAGGGTGCTGTAGTCATTGCCGATTTCCCGCAATGCCCGCAACTTCTTGATCTGCTCCTCGGAGACCCGCTCCCCCTCGCGGATGATCATCTCCCCCTTCTTGACCTGGAACAGCACCGGCTTCACCGCTTCCCCGGCCTGCCGCTTGCGTGCCTCGGTCTCGTTCTTGTTGAAGGTCAGGTTGGGGCGGAAAAGCTTCTGGATGACGGCAAAGAGAGCCTGGCGCTGGCGGCCGCTGAGCTCTTCCATTTGCTTCAGGCCGGCATTGATCCGCTCCTGGGCCTGTCCGGGGCCGATGACGGTTTCCAGCTCCCGACCGGCGTCTTCTTTTTGCAACTCCAGATTGCGGATGGTGATTCCCTTTTCCCGGTCCGCCTGAAACAGCTGCAGATTGCCGACAATCTTCTGATTGAGGGCCTGGGGAAGCATTTTGCGCAGGGCGCCGATGGTCGCCGGGTCCGTCGGCAGTTCGCCGAAAGCGTTCAGCTCCTCCCCGCTCAAGCTGCTGCCGAGAATCGCCTCCACCTCCTTGTGCAGACCCTCGGGGGGATTCCCCTTCTCCGCTTCGGCCGCGACCAGACGCAGGGCCTGCACCAGACGCTCGGCAATATCGAGCCCGGCGCGAGGGTCGTAATCGTACAGGGGGGGGACGGCCTCTTCGGCCTCGGCACGTTTTTTCTCCGTCAAGGGGAGGTCGGGGATCAGCAGATCCTTGGGCGCCTTGACGTCGCGCGAGGCGATATCGCCGGGGACATAGTAATCCGGGATGAAGCCCCCTTTGGGGACGATGATCAAGGTCAGCACCACCGCCACCAGCCCCAACAGGAGATACCGTTGGGTTTTCTCCTCGAGGCTGAAAAAACGGCCGAGAACAGCCGCCACCCCTTTGGGGGCGCGAGGCTCCGGTTTTTGCTCATAGCGGCTGGTCATCATGGATTAGGCCGGCTCCGGCCGGCTCGCCGGGGTATTCCGATGGCGCTCGTAAGCCTGGACGATCGATTGCACGATGGGGTGACGCACGACATCGCGATCGGTAAAATATTTGAAACTGATCCCTTCGACGCCGCGCAGGATGTCGACCGCCTGGACCAGGCCGGAGAGCCGGCCAACCGGCAGGTCGACCTGGGTGACGTCACCGGTGATCACGGCCCGGCTGCCGAACCCGAGGCGGGTGAGGAACATCTTCATCTGCTCGGCCGTGGTATTTTGCGCTTCATCGAGAATCACAAAAGCATCGTTCAAGGTGCGACCGCGCATGAAGGCGAGGGGCGCCACTTCGACAATCCCCTTGTCGATCATGGTCTGCCCCTTTTCGAAATCCATCATCTCGAACAGGGCATCGTACAAGGGGCGCAGATACGGATTGACTTTCTCCGCCAGATCGCCGGGGAGAAAGCCGAGCTTTTCTCCCGCCTCCACGGCCGGCCGCACCAAAACGATGCGGCTCACCTCCTTTTTGGTCAGGAAGGAGACGGCCATGGCCATGGCCAGATAGGTCTTGCCGGTCCCCGCCGGCCCGATGCCGAAAACCACGTCGTTGCCGCGGATGGCATCGATGTACTGTTTTTGGGCCAGGCTCTTGGGGGAGATGATCTTCTTGCGGGCGGAGATGAAAATGGTATCGAGAAAGATGTCGCGCAAGCGGGCGCCGGCATCGGCGCTCAGGATCCGGATGGCGTAATCGATGTCGGTGGAGTAGAGGGGGTATCCCTCGCGCAACAGGACGTAGAGCTCCTCCAGCAGACGGCGAGTCAGGGCGACCTGCAGGGAGTCCCCCTCGATGTTCAGCTCCACACCTTTGGAGCCGACCCGGACGCCGAGCGTCCGCTCGATCTGTTTCAGGTTGCGATTCTGCTGGCCGAAAAGAAGGTTCGCCAGGTGCTGGTCGTCGGCGGTGAACCGCTCCCGACTTATGCTCTTATCCAACGGTTTCCCTGTGTGCGGAGCTTAAGACCCGAAGGTAGCAAAATAACACTAAACTCCCTGAAGATCAAGCCCGGTCCCCCTGCCGCCGAGGCGGTGAAGACAAAAGATCATTTCAATTGCGGCTTATTGTGCTATAAGTATGAACTTCTAACCTGGCCGTGGCCGGAAATCTATTTCAGTTGCAAGGGGGCACCATGAGCGAAATCGTCGACATCTTTGCCCGGGAAATCCTCGATTCCCGAGGCAACCCGACCGTCGAAGTGGAAGTTTATCTGGAAAGCGGGGCGATGGGAAGAGCGGCCGTGCCGAGCGGCGCCTCCACCGGCGAGCGGGAAGCTCTCGAACTGCGCGACGGCGACAAGTCCCGCTATCTCGGCAAAGGGGTGCTCAAGGCGGTGGACAATGTCAACGACATCATCGCCAGCGCCCTGATCGGCTGGGAAGCTTCCGATCAGATCGGCATCGATCGCAAGCTGATCCTGCTCGACGGCACCGAGGTCAAGAGCAACCTGGGAGCCAATGCACTGCTTGGAGTTTCCATGGCCTGTGCCAAGGCGGCGGCGGAAGAGGCCGGGCTGCCACTCTACCAGTACCTGGGCGGGGCCAATGCCAAGGAGTTGCCGCTGCCGATGATGAATATCATCAACGGCGGCGCCCATGCCGACAACAATGTCGACATTCAGGAATTCATGATCATGCCGGCCGGCGCCGCTTCTTTTCGTGAGGCGCTGCGCATGGGGGCGGAGATCTTCCATGCCCTGAAAAAGGTCCTCAAAGCCAAAGGGTACAGCACCGCCGTCGGCGATGAGGGGGGCTTTGCCCCCGACCTCAAGAGCAATGAAGAAGCGCTGCAGGTCATCATGGAAGCGATCACCGCCGCCGGCTACAAGCCGGGAGACGATGTGCTGCTGGCCCTGGACGTCGCCGCCTCCGAGCTGTTCAAAAATGGCAAGTATCGTCTGGAGAATGAACCACAGCCGGAGAAGACGGCCGCCGATCTGGTCGATTTCTACGAAGACCTGGTCAATCGCTACCCGATCATCTCCATCGAGGACGGCATGGCGGAGAACGACTGGGACGGTTGGAAGTTGCTGAGCGACCGCCTGGGCAAACGGATCCAGATCGTCGGCGACGATCTCTTCGTCACCAACACCCGCATTTTGCGGGAAGGGATCTCCAAGGGGATCGCCAACTCCATCCTGATCAAGGTCAACCAGATCGGCACCTTGACCGAAACTCTGGAGGCGATCGAGATGGCCAAGCGGGCCGGCTACACCGCCATCATCTCCCACCGCAGCGGTGAAACCGAAGACACCACCATCGCCGATCTGGCGGTCGCCACCAACGCCGGCCAGATCAAGACCGGCTCCCTCTGCCGCACCGATCGGGTGGCCAAATACAATCAGCTGCTGCGCATTGAAGACGAACTCGACGAGACGGCCGTGTTCAACGGCCGCGAGGTCTTCTACAACCTGCGCCGCTTCTGAGCCATCTCCTCACCGAAGCACACAAGGCCTGCGGATCTGTTCCGCAGGCCTTGAGTCTTTTGTCTGTGTCTACCGCTTACCCGGGTCAGACTTTCCCGGCCACCTGCTCTTTGGCGTTGCTGACGATCACCCCCACCTGCCCGGGTGCCCCGTCGTGACCGGCGGCTGATTCCGGCAGTTTCGCGCCAGCGGCCAGCAGCACTTCATCCACCCGCCGTCCGCTGAGCACCTCTTCTTCGAGAAGCGCCTCCGAGAGCGCATCGAGCGGTTTGCAGTTTTCCGCCAGGAGACGCTCGGCCTCCTTCTCACCCGCACGGACCAATCGCTCGATCTCCTGGTTGATAATCCAGGCCATTTCCGGACTCATACTCTGTTCGGTGGCCAGCCGCCGTCCGAGAAACGCATGTTCCTCGCCCCGGCTGAAGGCGACGGGGCCGACCTTTTCACTCATCCCCCACTGGCAGACCATCTTCTCGGCCAGATCGGTGGCCTGCTTGAGGTCGTTCTGGGCGCCGGTGGAGAGTTCCCCGAATACCAGCCTCTCGGCCGCCCGCCCCCCCAGCGCGATGGCGATGCGCGAGGTGAGATAACTCATCTGGTAGTGATAGCGGTCGTCCACCGGCAGCTGCTGGGTCACTCCCAGCGCATGACCTCGGGGGATGATGGTTACCTTGTGGATCGGATCGGCCCCCGGCGTCAGCTTGGCGACCAAAGTGTGGCCGGCCTCGTGATAAGCGGTGATCCGTTTTTCCTCATCCGAGAGGAAGAGCTTTCGCTCGGCCCCCATGAGGATCCGGTCCTTGGCCCGATCGAGGTGATCCATGGTGACTTTGTCCTGGTTCTCCCGGGCCGCTATCAGCGCCGCCTCGTTGACCAGGCTTTCCAGATCGGCGCCGCACATGCCGGGGGTTCCCCGGGCGATCACCCGCAGGTTGACATCGTCGGCCATCGGCGTCTTGCGGGAATGGACCTTGAGAATCGCCTCCCGGGCGCGCCAGTCGGGGCGCTCCACCACCACCTGGCGATCGAAGCGGCCGGGGCGCATGAGCGCGGCATCGAGGACATCCGGCCGGTTGGTAGCGGCCATGACGATCACCTCCTGATGCGGCTCGAAACCGTCCAGCTCCGAAAGCAGCTGATTGAGGGTCTGTTCCCGTTCGTCGTT
>JACZKF010000085.1 GCA_014860175.1 Desulfuromonadales bacterium
GGGGGGCGGGCGTTTCTATTTGGCAGCAGCTATCTTCTGGCTCAATCGATCCATGTAGGTGGTGACAGTGTCCCAAATGATTGCTAGATCAAGTTCGTAGTACCCGTGAGCCATGCGGTTGCGGATGCCGCGCATTTCACGCCAGGGGATATCAGGATGCGCGGCGACGAAGTCGGGATATTCGTTGATGATCTGAGTGGCTGCTTCGCCAATGATGAGAATGTTGTAGATGACCGCCTGCTGCGTTTTCCTGTCGTCCAGGAAAGCCTCTTTGGACATACCCCGAACGTAGTCGCTTGCTAGGGTGGCGGCTTCCTCCATGTGTTGGAGATAGTCTTCCACGGAGAGGCTTCGTCCTCTCGCGGTCATATCGTTTTCGCCTCGTGAAGGACTTTGTCGCGAAATTTGGCCGGAAGATCACCTGGGGTTAGAAGGTCGACCGGGACCCCTAGCATTTCCTCCAGATCAACCTGAAGCCCGCCCAGTTCGAAAAGGGTTGCGCCAGGCAACGGATCGACCAGCAGATCGAGATCACTGCCCTCCGTGTCGGTGCCAGCGAGGACAGAACCAAAAACTCGGGCATTGCAGGCTCGCCTTGCGTGAACGGCTCTTTTGACTGCTTCCCTGTGTTTCTCAAGGGCGACGGAGGGCCTCATAAGTATCCTTGGTGGGCGAGACATGCCTCATAACCATAAGTTAAAACCGTATTTCTGGCAACCGGAAACAAGACATGGCCCCCTGGGCGGGGGCTGGAGGCAGAGTCTTATCTGGGGGAGCTGGTCGGGTTGGTGAAAGGCTGGCAGGGCCGAAAGGCAGTTTTGAGTTTTGAGTTTTGAGTTGAAAACCAATCAGAGGCTCTATTAGCCACGAATGCACACGAATACACTCAAATAAAGCCGAGGGCATTTAAGAACTTCGCACGCAGATTGAGGCAGAAACTGCCGCAGATCGACGCGGATTTAAAACCAAGATCCAGGTTTAACACATTCAAGATCTGCGAAGATCTGCGCTGCGAAGCATCAGATTTTATCTGCGTTCGATTGGGGACTTTATACCTGTGAGGGACGTTCTTAAGAAGTTAAGCAAATGGGCGTTTAATTTCTCAGCGTTCTCTGCGTCTCGAGTGAGCAAAGCGAACGGGCGAGAGATGTTTTGCCGGAATACCGGTTTTCGGCCAGGTTGAAGGTGGTTGGACCACGTCAGCGCGGGGGCTGCACCCCCGGACCCCGCCCTACTTCTTTTGCTCGCCCAAAAGAAGTAGGCAAGAAAAGGGCGTTGTCCTGCGGACGGCATCACTGTTTCGATGATTGTACGTCTGCTGACTGTCGATTGAGAATTGATCGACAGCTCTTCGTAGCACCTCCACTGGAACGGAACAGTCAACAGCCTTGAGCGGCAATCCTGATTCGATCTTGTCTGCAGTCGGGTTGTTGGTTTTAAAATATGAAAGGCGGGGACGGTTCTCAATTATCTTAAATTTTCGGCTATTTACAGATATATTTTTTCTGGAAACATTCAGTTGCGAAAATCCATGGAGACTGTCCCCCTCGGCCAAGGGGTAAGCTGATCGACCCCGCCTGAACATAACTCCCCCCCTGCCCCCTCTTAACTTAAGAGGGGGAGAAAACCTTTCGGCCCAACGGTTCTCGGGGTCAGTCTGCATGTTTTCCTTCGGTGCTCGTTAGTTTCGCCTGTGCAGTTCTGACTCGGACCTGATGGTCTGTTGATTTTACCAACAGCACCGTTGGCGGCCGGTCGCAGGAGCCGCGCCGGAGAAGACCCGCCACCGGTGGCAAGAGACGCGGTGCAAGGGAGCACCGCCCTGGTGAATTCCTCCGTCCTCCGCCAGTACGGAAAATCGCCGCGACGGCATGCCAAGCGCAGCGTACGCCATTTTCTTGCTTACTTCTTTTGGGGCGTCGCAAAAGAAGTAAGGCAGGGGGGCGGGGGCGCAGCGCCCTGCGGTCTTGAGGTTTTCGCCCGTACGTCCGGGATCGTTCCGGCAGTTTTCCCAAGGCTAAGGCTTGCCTGTAATTCTCCGGCCGCCTATTATGAGATGAAATTTAAGGGGTGTTATTGTTGACGTAACGCATAATGGGGGGTAAGATACACGTGATCCGAAGCTTTCGTGACAAGGATACCGAGGCTCTTTACTTTGGCCGTAGAGTACGTCGTTTCGAAGGTATTGTTGCCCAGGCGGAACGCCGCCTCCAGACCCTTGACAGTGCGACCTGTGTTGAAGATTTGGCAGGTCTGCCAAGTAATCGTCTGGAGGCTCTTGGGGGTGACCGGAAGGGGCAATACAGCATCCGGATTAATAAACAGTGGCGGGTCTGCTTCGAATGGCGTGAAGACGGCCCTTATGAGGTGGAAATCGTTGACTACCATTAGAGAGACGCACCAGCATGACCAATAACATGCGCCCGATTCATCCCGGCGAGATTCTGCGGGAAGAGATGGAAGAATTGAACCTGTCTGCCCGCCAGTTGGCAGCTGCTCTCAGCGTACCGCCCAACCGGGTGACAGGCATCCTCAATGAACAACGTGCGGTTACGGCTGATACCGCCTTGCGCCTGGCTCGGTACTTCGGGACGGCTCCAGAGTTCTGGATGAACCTTCAGGCTGCCTACGAGCTTCGTCGTACTCGATTCGCCCACGGCGAAAAGATCAGCAGAGAAGTTCAGCAACGGCCCGTCGATCTTTAGCTAAGTAGTTCTCTGCGTCGCCAGGTTGAACAGGTTTGACCACGTCAGCGCGGGGGCTGCACCCCCGGACCCCGCCTTACTTTCTTTTGCTCGAGCGTTCACTGCGCTTGGCATGGAACCCTTCCCCGTTGTTGCTCTCACTGATCATCCTTCTGAGCAGTGCCTCTGGCCTCTCTTCGTTGGCGATAGCCCGTACGACCGGGATCATTCCAGCAGTTTTCCAGGCTGTTGAGAACTACAGTCTGCATGTTGCCTTCGGTGCTCGTTGGTTTCGCCTGTAGCCGTTCTGAATCGGACCTGATGGTCTTTTGATTTTACCAACAGCACCGTTGGCGGCCGGTCGCAAGGGGCATCACCGGAGAAGACCCGCTACCGGTGGCAAGAGACGCGGTGCAAGGGAGCGCTGCCCTGGTAATTCCACTGAAGATAGCCGGTACGGAAAATCGCCGCGACGGCATGCCAAGCGCAGCGAAACGCCATTTTCTTGCTTACTTCTTTTGGGGCGTCGCAAAAGAAGTAAGGCGGGAGGCGGGGGCGCAGCGCCCCGCGGTCTTCAGGTTTTCGCCAGTGAAGCACCTGCCTGGGGCTACACCCCCGGACCGCGCCTTACGACGCCTTGCTATATGGCACCCGAGGGACGTTGTTCTCTATTTAGCTAAGTTGTTCTTTGTGTCGCCAGGTTGAATCGGCTTGACCACGTCAGCGCGGGGGCTGCACCCCCGGACCCCGCCCTACTTCTTTTGCTCGCTCAAAAGAAGTAGGCAAGAAAAGAGCCTTGTCCTGCGGACGGCATCACTGTCTCGGAGATTGTGCGTCTGATTACCGTCGATTGAGAATTAATCGATCTTTCTTCGTAGAATCTCCACCGGAACGGAACAGTCAACAACCTTGGACAGCAATCCTGATTTGTTCTTGTCTGCAGCCGGGCTGTTGGTTTTAAAATCTGAAAATCGGGGACGGTTTGGAACAATTTATTACCAACCGGTTCTGGTTTTTCTTCAGGTTTTCTTCGCGCTCTTCGCGGCTTCGCGTGAGACGAATTAGAATGTTTTCTCCGGTACTCGTTGGTCCCGCCTGTAGCAGTTAACTCAAAACTCAAACCTCAAAATTCAAAACTGATTTCTCTGTGTTCTCTGCGTCTCGAGTGAGCGCAGCGAACGGGCGAGAGATGGTTTGCCAGGCGATCTCTTATGGGTGTTCATCCGGGTGAATCCGTGGTAAAAAACAGGCTTGCTTTACGTCAATTCTGCAGTTGATCAAAACCATCGAAAGGGTTTGGGCATGTCGGAAAAAGTCGCTCTGATAACGGGGATCACTGGGCAGGACGGGGCCTTTAGGAAATTTTGAATTTTGAATTCTGAATTTTGAATTACAGACAAAGAAAGGGCATTTAATGTCTGCAAAAATCGCTCTTATCACGGGTATCACTGGGCAGGACGGAGCCTATCTGGCCGAGTTTCTGCTGAAGAAGGGGTACATCGTCCATGGCGTCAAGCGCCGGGCGTCGCTGTTCAACACCGACCGCATCGACCACCTCTACCAGGATCCGCACGTGGAGCACCGCAACCTCATCCTCCACTACGGCGACCTGACCGACTCGACCAACCTGATCCGCATCATCCAGCAGGTCCAGCCGGACGAGATCTACAATCTCGCCGCCATGTCGCACGTCGCCGTCTCCTTCGAGACCCCCGAGTACACCGCCAACGCCGACGGCCTCGGCACCTTGCGCATCCTCGAAGCGATCCGCATCCTCGGGCTGGAGAAGAAGAGCCGCTTCTACCAGGCCTCGACCTCGGAGCTCTACGGCCTGGTGCAGGAGACGCCGCAGAAGGAGACGACCCCCTTCTATCCCCGCTCCCCCTACGCCGTGGCCAAGCTCTACGCCTACTGGATCACCGCCAACTACCGCGAAGCCTACGGCATGTACGCCTGCAACGGCATCCTGTTCAACCACGAATCGCCGATCCGCGGCGAAACGTTCGTCACCCGCAAGATCACCCGCGCCGTCGCCCGCATCGCCCTCGGCCTGCAGGAGTGCCTCTGGCTCGGCAACCTGAACGCCCTGCGCGACTGGGGACACGCCCGCGACTACGTCGAGATGCAGTGGCTGATGCTGCAGCAGGAGCAGCCCGAAGATTTCGTCATCGCCACCGGCGTCCAGTACAGCGTCCGCCAGATGGTCGAAGAAGCCTGCCAGGTCGCCGGCATAAAACTGCGCTGGGAAGGGGAGGGGAAGGAGGAAGTCGGCATCGTCGAGGCCGTCGCGGGTGATAATTCAAAATTCAAAATTCAAAATTCAAAATTGTCCGCCGGCGACGTCGTCATCCGCATCGACCCCCGCTACTACCGCCCGACGGAGGTCGAGACACTGCTTGGCGACCCGACCAAGGCCCGGGTGAAACTCGGCTGGACGCCGACGACGACGTTTCAGGAACTGGTAAGGGAGATGGTGCTGTCGGATCTGGACGATGCCAAACGCGATGAACTGTGCCGCCGGCATGGGTTTAGTACCTTCGACTACCACGAATAACTTTGAATCAAATTAGCCACGAATGCACACGAATACACACAAATGAAGATGCCAAACACATGGAGGGGAAATGGAGACGAGGGAAGTTGTTTACCGGGATCTTTCTTATGAAGTGATGGCGGCAGTTTTCGAGGTGCAGAACACCTTGGGCTCTGGCTTCCTCGAAAAGGTTTATGAGAATGCACTCTTGGTTGAGCTGAAAGGGCGCGGAATTCTGGCCGAGGCGCAGAAAGAAATCCAAGTCATCTACAAAGGGGTTCAAGTCGGGTCATATTATGCCGATTTACTTGTCAATAACGAAATCATTGTGGAACTTAAATCCACGGAAGCCATCAGCAAAACCCATGAGGCTCAACTTCTGAATTACCTTAAGGCCACCGGAATGAAGCTCGGCCTGCTAATAAATTTTGGAAAAACCCGCCTGGAGCATAAAAGATTTGTGATTTGATTTTGTATTAGTGTGTATTCGTGTGAATTCGTGGCTAATAAAGGATCTTGAATGCAAAGAGATGCAAAAATATTCGTAGCTGGTCATCGTGGTCTGGTCGGGTCGGCAATCGTCAGGCAGTTGCAGGCCGAGGGCTACAGGAACCTTCTTCTTCGTACCCGTTCTGAACTCGATCTGACCGACCAGGCCGCCGTGGCTTCCTTCTTCGCGGCGGAGAAGCCGGAGTATGTGTTTCTGGCGGCGGCGAAGGTGGGCGGGATTGTGGCGAACAATGTCTACCGGGCCGACTTTATCTACGAGAACCTGGCGATCCAGAATAACGTCATCCATCAGAGCTGGCTCAACGGGGTGAAGAAGCTGCTGTTTCTCGGCAGCACCTGCATCTACCCGCGCGACTGTCCGCAGCCGATGCGGGAGGAGTCGCTGCTGACCGGGGAGCTGGAGTACACCAACGAGCCGTACGCCATCGCCAAAATCGCCGGCATCAAGATGTGTGAGAGCTACAACCTGCAGTACGGCACCAACTTCATCTCGGTCATGCCGACCAACCTCTACGGCCCCGGCGACAATTTCGACCTGGAGAAGTCGCATGTGCTGCCGGCGCTGCTGCGCAAGATGCATCTGGCCCGGCTGCTGGAGGCCGGCGATGAGGCGGGAGTGGCGGCCGACCTGGGGGTGGCGGGGA
>JACZKF010000086.1 GCA_014860175.1 Desulfuromonadales bacterium
GTTTTCGGGAGTTCTGCATAAGTTAACTTTCCTGTTAATTTAAGTTGAACTTATATTAACAAAAAAGTTAACTATTAGATAGAAAAATGAACAATTTTGTTTATTATCTTTGTGTGTGGAACACGACTACGGCAGCAGTCCGCAGCCGAAGACATTGGCGGACATTATGCCATGCCCGCCAAACCGTAGGGCGATCCTTGTTATCGCCCGCCTGTTCTCACACCCGCCGGACAAGCATCAGGCCGCAACCAAAACCCTTGGCCGAACCGAGGCCGCAAAAAAGAGCTTCTGAAAGTTGGTCGGGATCGACCACTTCAAGTTCCCCCTCGAAATCCACAGAACTGAACCCGGCAGTTTTCCCTTTTTTGGGAAGCGCGTGCCATTGGTAGCCTTCGGCCTGAAATTTCAGACGATCTTTTTGCTCGTCCCGCACCAGCGCAAACCCATTCCTCGTTCCTTTTTCCGTCAACCAGCGTTGCAACTCCATGTCAATGCTGGTTTTCAGGGCTAATTCCAGGAGCAATGCCGGGGCAAGACTTTGTTCTGCGGCTTCCCTGTATGATCCGCCTTCCACTATCGCTCGCAGATCATCGGCAAGCAGTACACTTTCCGATTGGTCCCACGCTGTGAGGATCTTCCGTTTCAGCGCCGACTTCTCTCCCCCTGCGGATAGGCCCAGTTTCTGGGCTAAGTCATGCAAAAGAATGCGCTGGGAATCCATCACCACATCGTGGCGAACAGAATTCTTTTTGCCGTCCGCTTTCCGTGCAATGGTCGGATTTGCACGCAACCTGAATGCCAGGCGGTCCCCTGTTGCAAGCCTTGGAGCGTAAGGTTTGCTCTCCACAGTAAATACCGGATGGTCGGCCAGAGGCGGCGCTGCCGATACCGCATAGAAAACCGGCTCTCCCTTAACCCCCTTGTGAAACGGAATTTGCTCTCTGGCCACTTCTTCGCGGAAAAGGAACGTTCTGCCTTCCCCATTGGCCGGGAAAAGTTTCCACATCATCTGATGAGCGCCATAACCATTCCCGCTTATCAGTAGATGCAAATCCCGCACATCGGGCCTAACTCTGATTCTGGAAAAATACATCAACCCTCCTCCTTTCCGATGCGCAGGTTTTCCGCTCGTTGACCAAACTGCCATCTAATGCGGGAAAGGGGCTGATCATGCCGTGTCAGTGTCTGTTGGGGGACCAGATCATACGCCTCCCCTTCCCAGTAATACCGGGCTGGCGGGTTACCATACGAAAAGACATAGCCGTCTTCTCGCGACAACCGCATCAATGACGGCGCATCACATAATTTACCGCTTGTTTTGGTCTCTTTGCGTGCTGTTGCGAGGGAATGGTTAGATATGAACAAGGCTCCGTAGGGATAATTGTCCAATGCCTCACCAAGCCCGCCCGCCGAACGGACCAGCGGATTGAGCGGTGCAGCCAACGGGCAGGATTTGCGACCGAGATAGAGATGAAAGCGGGGCCTAAGCAAAGCTTCCCTGATTTCATCCAGCGAGTATGGGGCGTTGTCTTCCGCACCGACGGCTACCAAGGCGAGTGCGTCACATCGGTATTCGCGGCTCGACAATATCGTTCCCAGGCGTGCCTTGCCGGCAATCAGTTCATCGCGGCGGGTTCGATAGACGAATTTCCCCACCGCGTCCGGCGCTTGGGTCGTGTGATAGTCGCGCAGCGGATGCCCGGTGTTGATGACCTTGACGGCAAAGCGGTAGCCCGCCGCAAGTGCAGCCTGCCGCTCTTCCTCATCCCGGCGGATGCCGAGCGCCGCCGCCAGCAGCCCTAGTAAGGCCGATCTCCCGGGATAGACGGCGGAATGTCGGGATTCGCCCACCGCAATCTCCCCCCAACTGGCCAGGGGGCCGTAAAGGCGAAACAAAAGGTATTCCATACTCCCCCCTTTATTCGGCCACAAATTTCAGAAGAGCCGACAGGGTGCCTTTCCCTTCCAACGCGTTGATTTCGCAACAAGCATCGGCACAGGAGCCATATACGACATCCATGTTGTTCCGCTGCGTGGTCAGCGCCGCAACGGCCGCCGTGCCGAAGTCCGCGCCGTCAAAACCTTGGCTGCTCACCGGTTTGAGGAAGGCGACCGACAGGGAGCGGGGTTGCTGATCCCCTTTTTCGGCCAGGATGTAACTCGCATAAGCGCGGCTGCCGAAGCTGTTTTGCTTTCCTTCGGGGGCCACCTTGGCCGCCGCCTCGGTCAGGGCTTTGATGGCCTTGTGCGCCAAATCCTTATCGCCGCCCAGGTTCTCGACAAGCTGTTCGCGATTGATACAGATGTAGGAATAGAAGAGCCCGGCGGCAAAACCGGTTTCGCCGATGTGGGCCGCCCCGGCGTCCTCACTGCCGTCGTTCAGATCGTCAACAGCGGTGAAATAATCGTCTTCGATCACCACCGGGTGGACACTGATGGCGTGGGCCACCTGACAGGCCGCCTCGACATTGTAATCGGGCTTGGAGGCCAACATGCGGCCAAAGAGGGCGATGTCGGCGGACTGCCCCTGTTTGCGCAACAGGTTGAGTTCTGTTTCGTCCGGCGCCCTTCCTTGTTCCATGATTACAGCCACCAGATCATCAATTGCCTGAAGTTCCGTCAGGCTGACATGCACCAGTTGCTCGATTTCAAGATCCGCAAGCGACGCCTTATCTTTTGCCTTTTTTAGCGCACCAAAAATTCCTGCGATGCTTTGCGCCCATTCTTTTGCCTGTTTTTCCTTGATTCCTCCGGCAACGAGCTTGTTGTAGACCGTCACACCGAGAAGCTTGGTTCTAGTCCCGATTTGTCCTCCCGATGGCTGCTGTCCAAGCGCCTGCTGGAACAAATCGGATGTCCTCCAGGCCCGTTTCAGGCTCTGCGAGGAAACGCGCAGCCGGTCGAAACCGCCCATTTTTGCGGTCTTGGGTCGGCCCTGATCATCGCGGTTCAGGTTGGCGGGCGGGTACGCGGTCAGCATGTGGATTTGGATAAAGCGGCTCATGGGATATCTCCTCCTTGTATAGTGATTATTTCGGCTTTTTCAGCAGGATACGGTAGTAATCATTGGCCCAGCAGAAGGCAAGGCGCTCTTGCGGATTGCGGTCAACCCCCCTTCGATACTCGTCCATCCAATGCAGCACGTCATTGGTCAGGGAGGGGATATTGACAGTCCCATCCAGTATCCGCACCGACCGCAGCAGACGTCTGAAAAATTCAGTGGGATCATTGCTCTTCTGCAATTGCTGAAAGCGCAGTTCACTCAGGCGCGGCTTGTCGCTACCATCCTTGGGTATTGCCAGCTGCGCTGCGAAGCTCGACTCCGAATGCTTGGCCTTCACCTGCGCCACGATTGCCGCCACCAAGGCCGACTCCGGGAGATGGCCGGGCTCCGACCAGCGTTCCGGCATGACGGACAAAAAGCGTGAAAATGCCCCCGTCAACAGCACATCGTCCGGGCTCTCGACCCGGCGTAATCGGGCACGATCACCGCGATTGTCGTCGAGCCACGCCCACCATTCCAGCAACTTGTCACGGGTTGCCGGATCTTTAAGAAAGCGATACGTCGGTTTTTGCTCCATCCGTCCCCTCCTCTTCCGGTATTGATTTCGCCTTTATGGTTTTCATCGACTTACAGCCGTTTACCATCCGAACCAGCCCATCGCGTTCTGCAACAACGCGCTTCATATCCATGTCCGCGATTGGCGCGCCCAACACCCAGGCATCGAAGAGTTGCAGCGCCATGCGCAACAGGGTGCTTCTCCAGGTGGAATACACCTCCGGTGGCGGGTTGTCCTGATCTCCAGAAACGTTGGAGAGTTGCTCCAGCAGCTGATAAAAAATCGGCTCGCTCTGTTGCCAGAAATCCATAACGACCGTATTCATGTCCCCCTTGGCGTCTTCGGGCCGCCTGAACCAGGCGGCCTTAACCTGCTTGCGCAAGAGATTGCTCACGTCCTGCGCAGCGGTTATAAGCTCGTCGGCCCACAGCAGCAACTTTTTGCGCTGACCGGGATCGAGGTTGAACAGCGGGAAGGTGTGCTCGTACCAGCAGCGGGCCTTCATGTTGTCCATGTCGAAGCCGAAACACCAAAGCCGTGCGGTGCGCTGAATTCGCAACTCACGCGCCCGCTGCTCCGAATATCTCCTGACCACCAATGCGGCCCTCTCACCGTCTCCGTCATCGGCAAGGGCGAGCCCCAGCCAGTGGCGATAGCCTAATCCACCTTGCTGTCCTTTGACCGACAGCGGCGGTTTTTCCTTTTTTGGATCGAACCGGTAAGGGGTTAGCGGGTGTACCCAGGCACCCATGTAATTCACCCCGTAATTGCGCGCCCTATAATCTGTGACCAGCTCCATGTCATGGGCGTTGCATAGGCCACAATCGCCGGCAGGGGTCCCGATCGGGAATGCGATCCGGATGCGTCGCGGCATGCCCCAATACGCTTGCAGTTGATGGCAGCTTTCGGGGGTGGTGTCGAAGCCACTCTTGTCCGATACGCGGGTCGGCCCCATCCAGGGGAACACGTTTGCCTGGGCATCCTTGTCGGAAAATCCAGGCACATCCTCCCGATCGAGGACGTTCAGCCAGAGCATCCGCCACAATGAAGCCTTGTCGGGCGGCAGCACCAGTGTCGTCAACGGTCCGCCACCGCGCAAACCGACCCGATTCCCTTGCCCGCCAGCGGGGGCGTTTGTCTGAAGCGTGAAGAGGGCCATGGCCGCGCAAGATTTGCATATACCTTCTGGCGCGTCGCGCTTGACGAAATGATCCAAATTTTTCCGAATTGCATTCTCGCCAGGCGCATCGATCAGTAAGGCCGCGATCCCTTTTGGTTCACCGTCGGACAGGGCAAAATCCTGCATGAAGGCTGGTCCGCTGGGGCTGTCGAAATCAAACGCTCCGGCCAACGACTCCAAACGTGTTTTCAGCAGCTCCGCGTCCGGCGGCTGGTGCCAGTACGCCAGCCATTCATCCTGATCTTCCGGCGCAAAGCCGGTCTGCAGCAGCCCAATCAGGAATTGGTACATGACCCCCTGAAAATCCGCCCGCGGCGCGGCCAATTCCATGACTGGATCATCCTGCTCCACAATCTGCCATGGAGCTATCAGACCCTTGCCGCTGTTTTCCCGGATGACCGGTATCCAGGCGTCTTTAATCAGGTTCATCACCGTCCTCCTTGTAGAGCCCCCACCCCATTTGTTCTCCGTACCAAGCCGAAAGCTCTGGTGTCAGCGGAAACATTTCGACCCATTTCAACGCCTTGTATTCTTCTTTCAACGCCGCAAGAGAAGCTTGCAACGGTGCAGGCACCATTTCATTCGCCTTTTGCCATTGCCACTTCGGCACGCTCAGCATGCTCATGTCCCAGGCGAATTCCTCCACCTCGGCGTAAGGCCGCCACCCTTGGGCACTGGCGACCACCAAGGCAATTCGCACCGAATCGTCGCCCAGCCGGGTCGGTACTCTGGATTCATCTTCCCATCCGCCACCGTCCGAGCTGGACCGGCTGTACCCTTTGGCGAGTTTCAGGGCGTTCAGGTTGGCCATGCTCAATTTGCCGCTATCCTCGCCGAGCGCTTTCCAGGTAAGTTCCGCCAGTGCTGTCGGTATCGCCTCTTGCGCTTCGTCGCCATAGACCCCCTCGATCAACTCGCGTGCGTCACCGGGCATACGCAATCGGCCCGCTTTGCCAAGCAGTTGATGTGTCAGCCACAACTGCCCCACATGCGGATAAACCGCCTGGGTGCCGGGCATTGCCGCTTTGAGCCAATTTTCCGCCGGCTCCTCGGACGTCTTAGGGCCGAACACATAAAGCGTTGGCGCTCCCCGTTGATCAACTGCGCCCTCTTTGCAGAGCCGATTCCCGGCGGCATTGCGGACGTGCCTGTGTTCACGGCCAGCCCGCTGAATGAGCAGGTCAATAGGGGCAAGATCGGAGATCATGAGGTCGAAATCGAGATCCAACGATTGCTCCACCACCTGGGTCGCGATCAAAATCCGACCTCGGCGCACTTCGGCTGTCGAATCCTTGCCGAAATGAGCTATTGTCGCGGATTCGATCCTCTGCCGATCGATCATGGCAAACCGACTGTGAAAGAGGGTCAACCTACCCTTCTCAATCCAATCCTGCCGTGCCAGCTGGTGATAAGTTTCGACGGCATCGCCAACGGTGTTGCGCACCCAGCAGACGCACTTTCCCTGTGCAACGGCTCCCTTTATTACTTCCACCGCCTGATAGATCGAATCGAGCAACGAAACGGCTACGGTCCTTTCAACTTCGCGGCGGGTAGCGAGTGGGGTTTCCGTTTGGCCGGTGGTGGGAAAGTGGGTCGCGAGAGGATAGGCATTGGACTGCTCCAGCTCTGGCGCCCTTAGACCGGCACCGTCGGCAAAGGCGTGCAGATAGTTTGCCCGCATAGCGCGTGGCAAGGTTGCGGAGAGCAGAATCGCACTGCCACCTTGGGCCGCGTGGTATTCAAGAAGACGCTGCAACAGATGGTTCATGTACGGGTCATAGGCATGAACTTCATCAACGACAAGAACCTTGTGGCCAAGTCCCATACAGCGCAAGGACTGGTGCTTGGCGGGTAACACGGCCAATAAGGCTTGATCAAGGGTGCCAACGCCTACCTCGGCCAGCAAGGCCTTTTTACGGCTGTCCGCAAGCCAGGCGCCGCAAAAGGCTTCGGCAGTTTCCTCATCACGGGCATAAGCTCGCCGGCCGGCGTGATTCTCCGGCAAGACAAGCGACTGGCGAAAACCTTCGGAAAGATGCCGCGCACCATGTGCCAATGCCAGCGAGGGCAAGGCGTCTTCCGCATATAACCGTCTGTACGCTTTGCCCAGACGCTCATACATGGCGTTGGCCGTGGCCATGGTCGGAAGCGCAACGTACAATCCATTCGCCAGCCCGATTGCCATTAGGCGATGGGCTAATATCACGGCAGCTTCGGTCTTGCCGGCACCGGTAACGTCCTCAAGAATGAATAGTTGATTTGTCTCGGCTAGTTCGCGCATTTCCGCCCATTTTTGGAGCGGTGTCGGTACATGAATGAAGGGAAACAGGTGACTGATTCCGGCATAGGAGCTGACAGGTGAATATTCGAGCCGAGCTTGTTTTATGACCTGTTCAGCGAGAAGCATTGCATGGTCCCGCCAATAATCAGCCAAACTGATTTCGTGTTGACAAAATGTTTCCGGTGTCCGACTCGATCCCAGCCAATCGGCCATTATAACGATCCCGGCAAGGGACCAGGAGGCCAGTTTCAGGCGCTGGCAAAACGACTTGTCGGCAAGAAAAATCGTATCGCTGTCCGACAAGAACAGGTGGCAAACTGATTCCACAAATTGAAGGGCTGCCTCTTTGTCCTGCGTGGTGAAATGATTGGATAAGCTGATGGGTGTGGTTTTTGGTGGGAGCCCATGATGGCCGGTGACAATCTGGATCCAGACATCCAGGGTTCTTCGGAATTGAGTTGAATCGGGGAAAACGCCGGATTTGCATAACCGGGCAAGGAGACCCTCCTCATCCTCCCATAACTGATATCCGAGAGTATCGTGCCGTTCTGTATAAGGTTTCTGACGACTCCCTGGCACGAGATCTGGGGAAAGGCCAGTGACCAGACCCTGAAATGCTGTGGCGAACTTGCCGATGTCATGCAAACAGATAAAGAAGACAAAAAAGCGTTGCAACAGTTCCGGCGAAATTGCCAGTTGCGCGGCCTGGCGCTGGCAGAGGGGCTTTTCCGGATCAAGCAGAAGCCACCCCACCGCCGCGACATCAAGGCAGTGATACGGCAGTAAATGGTAGCTGCCGTTTTCGGAGGTTTTGCCCCAGTACTGAAAGCAGGCTTGCACACTTCACCTCATTTCAATGTGTGATAATCCATGCAAGAATTTTTGCTAAACTAATTGCCCACTTCCGCCTATTTCAGACTATACGAATCAAATTGTCAGAATATGTCATCTGGTGCATGTTCTGCTCCAGGGGATGGATTCTTGACACATGGATTTCCGATAACCTGGCTTCAAATACTGAGTGAATTGAAAGGGCACTGATTCCCGAAAACGAACAAAGCCACCCACCTTGGCAATTGGCCAAGACGGGCGGCTTCATGGATCTGTCAGAGTTTCGGTCATCTCCCCTCCCCTCCGATGAGCCGATTAGTCTTTTCTACCCCCTTTAATCCTAAAGGTCAATGAAAGCTTCTTAAACCCTCTCTACCGCCGCAGATTCGGCAGCACCAACCTGGAAGCTTCGTAGATGTAGGCATTGCCGCGCAGAATCGGCAGGCGCTTGACCGAGACCTGGACCGGGTAGCCGATGGCTTCTTCCCAGGTCTGGTGGGGGAGAGAGTCGGCGGTCCAGGTCTGGCCGTCCCATTCGATGGGGGTGCTGGCCACCAGGTAGATCTGCAGAGGTTCTTCACCGGCAGGGGGCTGGAGGAAGAAGGAGCGGTAGTACTGCATGGAACCGCGGCCGAGATCGAGAAACGTCCCCTGGAGCGGGTTGGTCGGCGGCATGTTGGCGTCAGCGATGGTCAGGGCTTTGAGCTGCAGCACCGCCAGCTTGACCCGGCCGGAGTTCTCCCGCACCTCCTGGTAGGCCACCTCGACCCGGTCACCCGGCTGGGAGCGGTAGTTCTCCGGAAGGTACTGGGTCAACTCACCGGTGCGGAAGATCGTCTCCTCACCGGCCGCATCTTTGATCCCGAAACTGCCGCGGCTCTGGGTCGAAACGACCCCTTCGACGGTTTTCGCCCGCAGCCAGAGCAGATCTTCGGCGGTGTAGTGAGGTTGGGCACAGCCGGCCAGGGCCGAAAGCAGGAAACTGAGGATCAGATAAAACCGAACGCTTCTTCTTGGCATTGCACACTCCCTTGTTGATGGCATCGTATTTCAGGCTCCCGGTCAGGAGCATCAATTGGCGTCAAATTCACTGTTATCTGCCGCATCCCGACCGGGAGGCTGCAGCAGCCTGCGGGCGGCCTCGATCGCCTCCCGGGTGCCGGTCAGCGCCAGGACATCCCCCTGGCGCAGACTCTCACTGGCGGTCGGGACCAGCACACTTTCTTCCCCCCGGGTGATGGCAAGGATGGTGGCGCCGGTCAGCACCCGCAGATTCAGCTCGACCAGAGTCCGGCCGACCGCTGGCGAATCGGCTTCGATCGGCACGGCGGTCAGGGCTCCCAGACCCGGCATCAGCTGCTCGACCTGCTTGAGGCGCTCATCGCTGGAGCCGGCCGGGCGCCCGTACGACTGCCGGGCCAGGGCGTCGACGATGACCTCGGCTCCGGCTCGCACGTGCCCCTGAAGGTTGGTGGCGCTGCGCCAGAAGGCGACCCCGAGCACCCCGAC
>JACZKF010000087.1 GCA_014860175.1 Desulfuromonadales bacterium
ATCTGGAGGGGCGGGAGCAGACTCTGGCGGTGGCTCGGATCCAGGGGAACATCGAGCAGGGGTTGAAGTGGAATCCGGCTTTCCAGCAGACGACGGTCGATCTCTACCGGGATCTGTCCCGGGCAGCCGGCGGCGAGCGCAAACTCGACCTGATCATCTGGCCAGAGAGCGCCACCCCGTTTTATTTCCAGGATGCCGGCCCCCTGGCCCATACCGTTGGCCAAGTGCCGCCCGATACCGGGGCTTTGCTCCTGTTCGGCAGCCCCGCCTACGAGCCTTCCGGCCCTGACTTCCGGTATCTGAACAGCGCTTTTCTCCTCTCCGCCGAAGGGGGGATGCTGGGACGTAGCGACAAGGTTCACCTGGTCCCCTTTGGCGAATATGTCCCCTTCGGCCGGTGGTTCCCTTTTATCGACAAACTGGTGGTAGGGATTGGTGATTTCTCCCCCGGAACCATCACCCCATTGCCGATGAATGGCCACCAGGCCGGGGTCCTGGTCTGTTTCGAGGGGATTTTTCCCGAACTGGCACGTGAGCACGTCCGCAAAGGGGCCGATTTGCTGGTAAATATCACCAACGATGCCTGGTTCGGCCACTCCTCCGCCCCCTGGCAGCACCTGGCGATGACCCGGTTTCGGGCGGTGGAGAACCGCATCTGGGTCGCTCGGGCCGCCAACACCGGGATCACCGCTTTCATCACCCCCGCGGGACGGATCACCGCCCAGACGCCGCTGTTCGAAACCGCCTCCCTGGTCGACACGGTCGGTCTGGGGGCGGCACCGACC
Source organism: Desulfuromonadales bacterium (assembly GCA_014860175.1). Classification (GTDB taxonomy): domain Bacteria; phylum Desulfobacterota; class Desulfuromonadia; order Desulfuromonadales; family JACZKF01; genus JACZKF01. The sequence continues at coordinate 786 of JACZKF010000087.1, forward strand.
CTCTATGGGCGCCTCGGCGACCTCATCCCGGCCATCTTCCTGGGGCTCACCCTGATCGGGATTTTTTGGCTGCGCCGTGGTCGCCGGGAGCGCCATGGATGAGTTCGACGGGTTCGAACCGATCGAGCTGCCGATCGACGGGGTGCTCGACCTGCACACTTTCAACCCCAAGGAGATCGGGGAGCTGATCCCCGATTATCTCGGGGCTTGCCGGCAGCGGGGGATCCTTTCGGTCCGCATCATTCATGGCAAGGGTACCGGTGTCCTGCAGCGGCGGGTCCATTCGATTCTGCAGCGGCAGCCCGAAGTCACCTCGTTTCGCCTGGCCGGCGAGGATGGCGGCGGCTGGGGGGCAACTCTGGTCGAATTGCGGCCGCTCCCTCCAGGTTGACGTTTTTGCCCCCGGCCCCCGAATCACCCTTATCCCCTTTTCATTTCTCTACAAGGAGTCGCGATGTTTCGTGAAGAGCAGGAAACCCTCACCCTTCTGAAGAGCAAGCTCGACGAGCTGAGGAGGTATCTTTGACGTCGATGGCAAACGGGAGCGGGTGGCGGAGCTGGAGGTGGAGATCGCTCGCCCCGAATTCTGGAACCAGGGGGAGCGTGCCCAGGAGCTGCTGAAGGAGCGCACCGGGCTGCAGAAGATCGTCGACAACTGGGTCGGGGCCTGGCAGGAGCTCGAGGACCTGCAGCTGCTCGCCGAATTGGGCGAAGAGGGGGAGGACGAGGCGACCCTGGGCGAAATCCGGGAGCTGTTGCCGGCTCTGGAGCAGCGGGTGACCCGGATGGAGTTCGCCCGCATGCTCTCCGGCGAGCACGACCCGAGCAACGCCCTGGTCAGCATCAACGCCGGCGCCGGCGGCACGGAGGCGCAGGACTGGGCCGAGATGCTGCTGCGGATGTATCTGCGCTGGTGCGAGAAAAAGGGGTACCGGACCGAAATTACCGATTACCAGCCGGGCGAAGAGGCCGGCATCAAGGGGGTCACCTTCACAGTCGAGGGGAGCTATGCCTACGGCTGGCTGCGGGCGGAGATGGGGGTACATCGCCTGGTGCGGATCTCCCCTTACGATGCAAGCGCCCGACGCCACACCAGCTTCTGCTCGGTGTTCGTCTTTCCCGAGCTCTCCGACGAGATCGAAGTGGAAATCGACGACAAGGACCTGCGGGTCGACACCTACCGCTCCAGCGGCGCCGGTGGTCAGCATGTCAACAAGACCGAATCGGCCATCCGCATCACCCACATGCCGAGCGGGGTGGTGGTCGCCTGCCAGAATGAGCGCTCTCAGCACAAAAACCGGGCGACGGCGATGAAGCAGCTCAAGGCGCGCCTTTATGAGTTGGAGCGGCAGAAAAAAGCGGCAGAGGCGGAGGTTTTGAGCGGCGAGCGCAAGGAGATCGGCTGGGGAAGCCAGATCCGCTCCTATGTTCTGCACCCCTACCGGATGGTCAAAGACCATCGTACCGGCCATGAAATCGGCAATACCGATGCCGTCCTCGACGGCGGCCTCGACCCCTTCATCGAGGCCTACCTCCTCAGCGGCAAATAGGGGAGCTGGCAGGCGCCCAAGTCTGGCTGCGAACGGGCCGGCGCCTCGCTCCAAGCGTAGCGGGAAGGCGGTGCCGCGCCTGCTCAAAGCTGGCTTTGTCCCGGCTTTCTCCTTGACTTGCCCCTGCCCCGGGTATAAGGTGACTGGCCTGAAAAACCCTGGATGAAAGGTATTCAGAGGGTATGGAAGAACTGAACGAATTGCTGCTGCAGCGCCGCGCCAAGGTCAGCGAACTGCGGCAGATGGGGGTCAACCCCTATGCCAACGATTTCCCCGTCAGTCACACCGCCGAGGCGTTCCTCGCGCTCCACCACGACCTCGACGCCGCCGCTCTGGAACAGTGTCGTGCGTCGAGCCGGGTCGCTGGCCGGGTGATGGCCCGACGCGATTTCGGCAAGGCCGCCTTCGTCCAGCTGCAGGATCGCAGCGGCCGACTACAGGTCTTCGTCGCCCGCGACGCAGTCGGCGAGGAGGCCTTCGAGCTGTTTCGCAAGGTCGACGTGGGGGATATCGTCGGGGTGAGCGGTACCCCCTTTCGCACCAAGACCGGTGAGCTTTCGTTACGGGCCACCGAGCTGCGGCTGCTGACCAAGGCGTTGCAGTTTCTGCCGGAGAAGTGGCACGGGCTCTCCGATGTCGAGACCCGCTACCGCCAGCGCTATCTCGACCTGATCGTCAATCCCGAAGTGCGCGAGGTCTTTCACAAGCGCAGCCGCATCATCGATCTGGCTCGTCGCTTCATGCTCGATCGCGACTATCTCGAAGTCGAGACGCCGATGATGCAGCCGATCGCCGGCGGCGCCACCGCCCGCCCCTTCGTCACCCATCACAACACCTTGAAAATGGATCTGTTCCTGCGCATCGCGCCGGAGTTGTACCTCAAACGGCTGGTGGTCGGCGGCTTTGAGCGGGTGTTCGAGATCAACCGCAATTTTCGCAACGAAGGGATCTCCATCCAGCACAACCCCGAATTCACCATGATGGAGTTCTACCAGGCCTATGCCACCTATCACGATCTGATGGAGTTTACCGAACAGCTGATCTGCCATATCGCCCAGCAGGTCAACGGCACCCTGGAACTCACCTACGGGGGCCGGGCGGTCGATCTTACCCCCCCTTGGCGTCGGCTGACGGTGCGCGAGGCGGTGGCCGAATACGGGGAGCTCTCCATGGCGGAGACGGAAGATCGGGACCGGCTCCTCGCCTACGCCCGCAGCCTTGGCCTGGAGCCGGCAGCGGAGGCAGGGCAGGGCAAGCTGTTGATCGAGATCTTCGAGACGGTCGCCGAACCGCACCTGTGGCAGCCGACCTTTATCACTGAATACCCGACCGAGGTCTCGCCGCTGTCGCGGCGAAACGATGTCAACCCCGACGTGGTCGACCGCTTCGAGCTCTATATCGTCGGGCGCGAGTTGGCCAATGCCTTCTCCGAGCTCAACGACCCGATCGACCAGAAGGAGCGTTTCCAACGCCAGTTGGCCGACAAGGAAGCGGGGGATGAGGAGGCGCACGCCATGGACGAAGATTACATCCGCGCCCTCGAGTATGGCCTTCCCCCCACCGCCGGCGAGGGGATCGGCATCGACCGGCTGGTCATGCTGCTGACTGATTCCGCCTCCATTCGCGACGTCATCCTGTTTCCGCAGCTGCGAGCAGAAAAGTAGGGGCGCCGCATGCGGCGCCCTCTCCCTCTGGAACCTGGGCGCAGCATGCTGCGCCCCTACAGGGTCTGACCTTATCATGTCCTACGAATGGTTCATCAGCCTGCGCTACCTGCGAGCCAAGCGCAAGCAGACCTTTATCTCCATCATCTCTTTCATTTCCATCGCCGGGGTGACCTTGGGGGTGGCGGCGCTGATTCTGGTGCTGGCGATCATGACCGGTTTTCACGACGGAGTGCGCCAGCAGATTCTCGGCAACGTTCCGCATGTGCTGATCCAGAAGTACGGCGAGGAGGTCAAGGGGTATGACGAAGTGGTAAAGCTGGCCCAGGGGATCCCGCATGTCACCGCGGTCACCCCCTTCGTCTCCAAGGAAGCGATGCTCCTGTCCCGGCAAAATGTCGCCGCGGTCAGTATCAAGGGGGTGCGCCCCGGCAACAAGATTTTCGATCAGGACTTTCTCTCCGTCGGCAACCAGCCGGTGGCGCCGCTGCTGTTCAGTCCGGCCGAAGACGCGCTGCCGGGGATTATCATCAGTCTCGACACAGCGACGACGCTGGGGGTGGCGGTAGGGGATTCGATCAATGTCATCCCGCCGATGTTTACCATCACCCCCTTCGGCATGATCCCGAAGATGAAGCCCTTTCAGATCGTCGGTATCTTTCGCCAGCGTGGCGGTTTTCTTGAAACCTATTTCGGCTATATCGAGTTTGCCCAGGCGCAGAAGTTTCTCGATCTCGAAGGGGCCGTCACCGGCGTCGAGGTCGACGTCACCAGCTTCGACCAGGCCCAGCCGGTGGCCGCCCAGTTGCGCCAGAAGCTCGATTTCCCCTACATTGTCCGCTCCTGGGAAGAGTTGTTCGGCTCATTCCTGTCGGCGCTGCGGCTGGAGAAGCTCGGCCTGTTCATTGTCCTGGGAATCATTGTTCTGGTCGCCGCCTTCAACATCGCCACCACCCTGATCATGGTGGTTATGGAAAAACACAAAGATATAGCCATTCTGCGTTCCATGGGAGCGACCTCCCGCAGTATCATGAAGATCTTCGTGCTCGAAGGGCTGATCATCGGCAGCGTCGGGACGACTCTGGGGACGCTACTGGGGCTGGTGCTGGCGAAAAATGCCGACCCGATCATCAAAGGGTTGGAAGGGCTGCTCGGGATCAGGATTTTCGACCAGGCGGTCTACGGCATGGACACCTTCCCCTCGGTGGTGGTCCCTTCGGATGTGGCGGCGGTCATCGCCATGGCTCTCGGCATCTCCCTTCTGGCCACCATCTATCCGGCCTGGCGGGCGGCGAAAATGGATCCGGGGGAAGCGCTCAGGTACGAGTGAACCCTCTGGCTTACGGAGTTGCGGCATGATTGAAGTCAAGGGAGTAACCAAATCATTTGTCTCCGGCGCCCGCCGGGTGGAGGTGCTGCGGGGGATCGACCTGGCCGTCGACCGTGGCGAGCGGGTGGCGGTGGTTGGGGCCTCCGGCGCCGGCAAGACCACCCTGATGCATATCCTGGGGGCGCTCGACCAGCCCACGGCCGGGCAGGTGAAGTTCGAAGATGTCGACCTGTTTTCCCTTCGCGGGGGAGACCTCGACGCTTTTCGCAACCGGTCCGTCGGCTTCGTGTTCCAGTTCCATCAACTCCTCCCCGAATTCAGTGCGCTGGAGAATGTGATGATGCCGGCGCTGATCGCCCGCCGTTCGACCAAAGAGGCCACCAGTCGGGCGGGAGAGCTGCTGCGGGAGGTCGGGCTCGGCCACCGATTGACCCACAAGCCGGGCGAACTCTCCGGCGGAGAACAGCAGCGGGTGGCCATCGCCCGGGCGCTGGTGATGTCGCCGCGCCTGCTGCTCGCCGATGAACCGACGGGCAATCTCGACAGCCGTACCTCCGATGAAATTTATCGCCTGCTGCAGCAGCTGTACCAGGCCCATGGGCTGACGATGATTATCGTCACCCA
>JACZKF010000088.1 GCA_014860175.1 Desulfuromonadales bacterium
ATTCAGTCGGAGAAGCTGGTCGAGGTCGGCCGGCTTTCCGCCAGCATTGCCCACGAAATAAACAATCCGCTCACCGTCATCGCCTATGCGGCCCAACTGCTGCTGCGCGAGGAGCCGATCTCAGGGTTCCAGCAGGAGCTGCTGGAGCGGATCGAGGGGGAGAGCGATCGACTGAAGACCCTCACCGGCAGCCTCCTCTCCTTCTCTCGCGCCCGGGAGAGCGTACGCCGTCCGACCGATCTCAACGAGGTGCTGCGAGACGTGCTGCGCCTGCTGCGTTTCGAGTTCAATCGCCGCAGTATCGATCTGGAGGAGAGCTACGGGACGCTGCCGGTGTTCAGTGCCGACTCGAACCAGCTCAAGCAGGTCTTCATCAACCTGCTTCTGAACGCCGCCCAAGTGCTGCCCCGTGGAGGACGAGTCGCGGTGCGCACGGTGCGGCTGGGCAGCGATGAGGTCATGGCGGTCATCGCCGACAGCGGGCCGGGGGTCCCGGCCGAGCTGCGCGACAAGATCTTTGAACCTTTCTTCTCGACCAGAAAAGAAGGGGAGGGGACCGGGCTCGGACTCTACATCTGCCGCACGATCGTCGCCGAGCACGGTGGCGGTTTGGAGCTCGGTTCCGAACCCGAGTGGGGTGGGGTCTTCCACGTTCGTCTCCCCGCCAGGGAACTGCTTGTGCCGTGATCACCCTGAACGGAAAGTGCACAAAAATGAGGCACATGCTTCCGGGGTTTATGCCTAACTTGCCGCAATTAAAGAGGAAAAAAATTGGCATGGCCTATGCTCTAATACCAGCTAGATGACATGTTCGGCAGTCGAGGGGTCCTCGCTGCCGACCAACAGATGGACCGGAAGGACATGGCTGTCCGTACGGTCGCAGGCAGGGCAATGGCGCCCCGTCCCCGGATTCCGGGGGAGGCGTCTTTTTTTTTAGGTCTTCCACCAAGGGAGCAGAGCCATGAAGAAAATCGAATGCATCATCAAGCCGTTCAAGCTCGACGATGTGAAAAACGTTCTGACCGAGCTGGGGATCAGCGGGATGACCATCAGTGAAGTGCGTGGTTTCGGCCGCCAAAAGGGGCACACGGAACTCTACCGCGGCGCCGAGTACCAGATCGATTTCGTCCCCAAGATAAAGATCGAGCTGGTGGTGCCGGCCGAGCGGGTGAGCGAGGTGGTGCAGGCGGTGCAGAAAGAGGCGTGCACCGGTCGCATAGGCGACGGCAAGATTTTCGTCTTTGCGGCCGAACAGTCGATCCGTATTCGTACCGGTGAAACCGGTGCCGATTCCCTCTAGAGTCCACCCTGTAAGGAGGTATGCATCATGAAGAAAACTCTCGTCCCTCTCGCCGCCGCTCTGCTGGTACTTCTCCCCTCGCTGGCCCTGGCGGAGGAAGCTCCGGTCACTGAGATCGCCTTTATTCTCAACACCTTTTCTTTTCTGATGACCGGGACGCTGGTCATGTGGATGGCGGCCGGCTTTGCCATGCTCGAGGCGGGGCTGGTGCGCTCCAAGAACGTCGCCACCATCTGCCTGAAGAATATCGCCCTGTTCGGCATCGCCGGCATCCTTTATTACCTGGTCGGCTACCAGCTGATGTATGCCGGTGTCGACGGCGGCTGGATCGGCAGCTTCGGCTTCTGGGGGGCGGATGACGCGGCGGCCGCCGCGGGTGATTTTGCCGCCAATTACGCCACCGGCTCCGACTGGTTCTTCCAGATGGTCTTCTGCGGCGCCGCCTGTTCTGTCGTCTCCGGCTGCGTGGCCGAGCGGATCCGGCTGTGGCCCTTCCTGATCTTCTGCGCCGTGCTGACCGGTCTCATCTATCCGC
>JACZKF010000089.1 GCA_014860175.1 Desulfuromonadales bacterium
ATCTATGGGTGCTGGGTCTGCACGATGGCGCGCTGCCGGCGCCGGCGCGCCCCAACCCGTTTCTTCCCGTCTCGCTGCAGATCGAAGCCGGTCTGCCGCACGCCGACGCCGAACGCGAAGCCCAGTTCGCCGGTCAGGTGACCAGGCGGCTGGTGAGCGCTGCGCCCCGGGTGATCCTCAGCCACCCGCTGCGGGAAAAGGACGCCACCTTGCTCCCCAGCCCGCTGATCTGCCAGCTGCCGGAAGGGGAGGTGGTCACTCTCTCCCCCAGCCAGGCACCGGCTCTTCTCTGGCACAAAAGTGCGCCAGCGATGCAGGAGTTCACCGATCTGGCCGGCCCCCCTCTGCGCCCGGGGGAGATCGCCGCCGGCGGCACGGCGTTGCTGCGCGACCAGGCCCTTTGCCCCTTTCGCGCCTTTGCCCGCCACCGCCTCGGCGGCGCCGCCCTGGAGGTCCCCGATGTCGGGATCGATCTGCGGCAACGGGGGAACCTGCTGCACCGGGCCCTGGAACTCTTCTGGGGCCAGACCGGCGACCAGGCGGGGCTTCTCGCCCTGGGGACGGCGGCGCGAACGACCCGGGTCGAGGGGAGTATCGATCAGGCGCTACAGGAGCTTTTCCCGGGCGGCGAGCGCCCGCTCCTGGCTCTGGAGCGGCAGCGACTTTCGTTGCTGATCGGCGAATGGCTCCAGCTGGAGGAGGAGCGCCCCCCCTTCACCGTCCTCGAATCCGAGGGGGAACATCGCGGCCTTTACGGTGGACTGGAAATCGTTACCCGCATCGACCGTCTCGACCGCCTGGGCGACGGCGCCCTGGCGATCATCGACTACAAGACCGGCCTGGTGGAGGCCGCCGATCTGGTCAGTGAGCGGCTCCTCGAGCCGCAGCTGCCGGTCTATGGGCTGGGGCGCGGGGACGAGCTGGCCGCGGTCGTCTTTGCCCGGTTGCGCCGGGGCGATTGCGTCTTCTGCGGCGTCAGCCGGCAAGGGGGGCTCCTCCCCGGGGTGAAGGGGGTCAGCGACTGGACGAAGGCGCAACAGGCCGGTGTCAGCGACTGGCCGGCGCTGCTGGCGCGCTGGCAGCAGCAGCTGGCGGAGTTGGGGCGGGAGTTCGCCGCCGGGGAGGCCGCGGTCGCCCCGATCGATCCGGCCAAGGCCTGCCGCCGGTGTGACCTCGCCCCGCTCTGTCGGGTAGCGGAGAGCACGGCGGCCCCGGCCGCAGGAGAGCAAGCATGAGCCGACCGATCGCCGATGCCGGCCAGCGGCAAGCCGCCCTCGATCCCCGCGAGTCGTTCATCGTCCAGGCGCCGGCCGGTTCGGGGAAGACCGAGCTCCTTATCCAGCGCTTCCTCGCCCTGCTGGCGGTGGTCGAACGCCCCGAGGCGATCCTCGCCATCACCTTCACCCGCAAGGCGGCGGCCGAGATGCGCAGCCGCCTTCTCGAAGCGCTGGCGGCGGCGCAGGGAGCCTGCCCGGAAAAACCGCACGCCGCCCGCACCTGGGAACTCGCCAGGGGGGCGCTGGCCAACGATCGGCGCCTGGGCTGGAACCTGGCCGGGAACCCGGGGCGGCTGACCATCCAGACCATCGACAGCTTCAACGCCTCTCTGGTGCGGCGGATGCCGTGGCTGAGCCGCCTCGGCGGCATGCCGCAGGTGACCGACGACCCCGGCGCGCTCTACCGCCGGGCCGCCGAACGCGCTTTGCAGGGGCTCGGCCGGCAAGGGGAAGAGGGGGAGGGGATCAGCTGCCTTCTCTCCCACCTCGACAACCGCCTCGATCATCTGCGCGACCTGCTGGTGGCGATGCTGGCCCGGCGCGATCAGTGGGGGCGCCACCTCCTCGGCCGACGGGGGGAGGAGCAGCGCGCCAGCCTGGAGTGTGCCCTGCGCGCCCTGGTCGAAGCCGAGCTGAAGGCCGCCTGCGCCGTGATCCCGGAAGCGGTCCGCATCGACCTGGCCGAACTCGCCCCCTTCGCCGCTCAAAATCTGGTGGCCGAGGGGAAGGACGGACATTTGGCGCGCCTCCTCGACCTCGATCGCTTCCCCGTCGCCAGCGCCGACGATTTGGCGGTCTGGCGGGGGATGGCCGAGCTGCTGCTGACCGGGGAGGGGACGCTGCGCAAGGCGGTGAACAAGAGCTGCGGCTTCCCCGCCGACAAGGTCGAGCCGTGCCTGAGTATGAAACGGCGGATGGTGGAGGTGCTCGACTGGCTGAAAACCCAGGAGGGGGCCGGGGCCGCCCTCTGCCGGGTGCGCCAGCTCCCGCCGGTGGTTTATGAGACGGAGCAGTGGCAGGTGCTGCGGGCCTTGGCCGAACTGCTGCCGCGGGCGGTGGCCGAACTGTGGCTGGTCTTTCGCGAGGAGGGGGCCGCCGATTTCGCCGAAATTGCCCTCAAGGCGCAGCTGGCCCTGGCCGACGAGGAGGGACCCAGCGAGCTGCTGCTGCGCCTCGATAACCGCCTCGATCACATCCTGGTCGATGAATTCCAGGATACCTCGCACCTGCAGTTCACTTTGCTGCAGATCCTGACCGCCGGCTGGCAGCCGGGGGACGGGCGCACCCTGTTCCTGGTCGGCGATCCGATGCAGTCGATCTACCGCTTTCGCGAGGCCGAAGTCGGTCTCTTCCTGCAGGCCCGCCGCCGGGGGCTCGGCAGCTTCCCCCTGCGGTCGCTGCAGCTCAGTGCCAACTTCCGCTCCCAGGCGGGGGTCGTCGACTGGGTGAACCGCTCCTTCGCCGCCCTCTTCCCCCCGGCCGAAGATGCGGTCTGCGGCGCCGTGCCGCTGGCCCCGGCCGAGGCGGTCCATCCGCCGCTGCCGCAGCCGGCGGTCAGCATCCACCCCTTTGCCGGCCGCGACGATGCGGGCGAAGCGGAGCAGGTGGTCGAACTGGTCGGCGCCGCGCTGGCCCGGCCGGGGGAGACGGTCGCCATCCTGGTGCGCTCGCGCCCCCATCTGGCGCGCCTCCTGCCGGCCCTGCGCGCCGCCGGCTTCCCTTACCAGGCGCAGGAGATCGATCTGTTGGCCGAACGGCCGGCCGGCCGCGACCTCGCCTCCCTCACCCGCGCCCTGCTGCACCCGGCCGACCGCCTCGCCTGGCTCGCCGTGCTGCGAGCCCCCTGGTGCGTGCTGACTCTGACCGACCTGCACGCCCTGGTCGGCGGCCAGCGTCATGCGCTCCTCCCCGAACTGCTGGCCGACCCCACAGCTCTGGCGCGCCTCTCGGCCGACGGTCGGGGCCGGGCCGAACGCACCGGCCGCATTCTCGCCGAGGCGGCCGCCCGGCGCGGCCGGGTCGGACTGCGGCCGCTGGTGGAAGGGTGCTGGCTCGCCCTGGGTGGTCCGGCCTTCCTCGATGCCGCCGCCCTCGACGATGCCAGCCGGGTTCTCGAGCTGCTCGAGAGCCTCGATCAGGGCGGCGACCTGGCCGATTTCGAGGCGCTGGAGCGCGGC
>JACZKF010000090.1 GCA_014860175.1 Desulfuromonadales bacterium
AAATACATGAAGGCGCCGACCACCGAGGCGAAGAGGTTGGCCGATAACGAGTTGCCGCCCACCAGCCCGGCAATCCATTGGGACGGGATCAACCCCTCGCTCCCCGGCCGCCCGAGCAGCGCCCCGGCAATGAGCACGCCGATCAGCAGCAGCGGCAGAATCTTTTTGGCGAAGTCCCAACTGGCGGCAAACCAGTCACCCAGCTCGCGGTCGTTGTCGCCGGCGGTGGCGGTCAGGGTCGAGAGGCCAAGGGCCCCGGCGACAAAAGGGAGCAGCGGATAGTCGGGGACGGCCAACGCCAGCACCACGACCGGCGAAGCGACGATGAGCATGCGCCACTTGCCGACCCTGAACCAGGCCACCAGAATCGCCGCCAGAGCCAGGGCGAAGAAGGCGGTAATGGCCCACTTCGCCCCGTAAATATTTACCCACAGCCCCGATTCACCTGCCGGCCGTCCCCAGTTGGCGAAGACCAGGATGCCGACCATGGAACCGAAGTAAAGGGCGTTCTGCCACAAGGGGCGGCTCACCTCCGGCTCGGGCATGGCAATAGCCGGTCCCATTTTCTCCGCCTCTTCACGGCGGAAAAAGAACTGCATGGCCAGGCCGATGACCACGGCGAAGACGATGGCCCCCACCCCTCGGGCGATCCCCATCTGCGGGCCGAGTACGGCGGCGGTCAAAACGATGGCCAGGATGTTGATGGCCGGGCCCGAGTAGAGGAAGGCGCTGGCCGGGCCGAGGCCGGCCCCCATGCGGTAGATGCCGGCGAAGAGTGGCAAAATGGTGCAGGAGCAGACGGCCAGGATCGTCCCCGATACCGAGGCGACGCCGTAGGCCAGCGGCTTGTTGGCCTTGGGGCCGAGATATTTCATCACTGCCGCCTGACTGACAAAGACCGCGACCGCGCCGGCGATAAAAAAGGCGGGGATCAGGCACAGCAGCACATGCTCCCGGGCATACCAGCGGGCGAGATGCAGCGCCTCCCATAGACTCTGCGGCAAGCTCGCCTGATCTTGCAGCCATTCCAACGGCAGATAGTAGATGGCGACGAACACGGCGACAATCGTCGCCAGCGGCTTCCACTCCTCTTTCCAGTTCATCAGCGGCCTGCCGCCTGCAGATAAGCTGCCTGCTCCTTCGCCCGGTTCTCCAGAACCGATTCGACACAGCCGAAAAAGTTGAGGATACAGGGGACCCGCAACCGATAAAAGACCTGGTTCCCCCGTTTGTCGTCGAGGACCAGTCCCGCCTGTCGCAGGACCGCCAAGTGCTTGGAGACGGTGGATATGTCGGCGCCGATCTGCTCGGTCAGGTCGCAGACACAGCGTTCTTCCTTGGCCAGTTCCTCGATGATGAACAGCCGGGTCGGGTGCGCCATCGCCTTGAGCACCAGGGCGCGGGCGTCCAGGTGCGCTTTTCGTTGCTGGAACATGCGGGGATTCTCCTTTGACGTAATTGGCATATTAGCCAAATAGCCAAGGAGATCAAGAAAAAAATTTGTAGTCCCGAGAGGAG
>JACZKF010000091.1 GCA_014860175.1 Desulfuromonadales bacterium
GTAATAACGGCTGGAGCGGCTATTGTTGGAGGCAGAAGAGACCAGGGATGGGGTGGGCCTGGCGGGAAAGGAGACCATCGATGGAAAAGCTGGCCATAGTGATTCGGGACGACGGTTACGACCGGTTGCTGACGCCGCTGACCTTTGCCTACGTGGCGGCGGCCAAAGGGGTAGAGGTCGACATCCTGTTCGTCCTCTGGGCGGTGCGGGTGCTGACCGTGGCAGGCGCGGGAGCGGTCCGGATCGAGGGGCGGCATGCGGCCGAGGAAGGGTGGCTGCGCGAGCGCCTGGCGCGGGACGGCGATCCGGTGGAGATCTACGATTTCCTCAAACTGCTGCACGATACGGGGAACGTGAAATTTTACGGCTGCCGACTGGCGGCGGCGACGTTCGACGTGGATGCGCAGGGGTTGATTCCGGAGGCGGAAGGAATTGTCGACTCCCTCTGGTTCCTGGAGGAGAAGGCGACCAGGGCCGACCATTGCCAGTACTTCTAGCGCCGTGGTGGTTTCGAACAGGAGGTCGGGATGGAACAGGGGAAAACAAGAGGTTGGTCGGGGGTTCTGGCGGGATTATTGGTTCTGCTGCTGGCCGGCTGCAGCGGGGGGCGGCATTCGGTGACCCTGCCGGCGCAGGAGGAGGAAGTGGAAGTGACGGCGCGCAATTTCTCCTTCACCCCCGATGAGATCCGGGCCAAGGCCGGCACGACGCTGACGCTGCAGGTGAAGAGCGCTTCCGCCACCGAGCACAATATCACCGTGAAAAACCCTGCCGGCAAGACCCTGATCAGCCAGGACGTGCCGGTCCACGAGACGGTGACGGTGGTCGTGCCGCTGGAAGAGCCGGGAGAATATCCCTTCTACTGCGACCAGACCATGCACGGGACTCTGGGGATGAAGGGGCGGCTGGTGGCGGAGTAGGCAGGGGCGTTTGGCGGGAGCCCGCTCCGTCTGTTACAGCCGGGAAGCGGCGTTTTTGTGGTAGAGGTCGAAGAAGATCACCGAATGGTCATTGACCACTTGGCAAAAGCCGCAGCGGTCCTCGATCCTCTTGTTCTCCTTACGGCACAGCTCGCACCAGTGATAGATCAGCCGGTAGTCGCGCCGGCCGACATATTTTTTCAGCCGGCCGTGGTGGGCGCCATGCATCCAGCCGTCGGATGCCCCCGGTTTCTCCAGCAGGCGGTTGATGACGGCGAGGATGCGGGTATGCCCCTGCGGATCGCTCTTCTCGACTTTGGCCAGCTTGGCGGTGAATTCAGGGGTGGGGAAGAAATGGAACCTGGACATGCGTCACCGCTTCTTCAGGGCTCTGCCGGCGTTTTCCCCGCCTCGGCCTCACAATGCGCGACCACCTCCTTGAGCCAGGCGATCTCTTCCGGCTGGAACAGTTTCGACGGCTCGCTGCCGACGTTCAGCGCCCAATGCAGCGGCGGTTCGGACATGGCGGCGACCACATGGCCGGCCACCTCGACGAAGCTGGTCTCGGCCTCCGCCCAGTTGCGCAGCCGCTCCTCGGTATCGAACAGCATCAGAAAATCCTTCCCCTCCGCCTCGATCACCAGCGGCACCACATGCCCCTGCTCGTCCATCCCCTCGGCCGCGACTTCGGTCTTGCCATCGACGGTCGGAATGAAAAAGGTCGAGTTGAGGAACAGATCAAAGAACCCGGACTGATTGGCGGGATCGTCCCGGTCCTGTTCGAAGGCTTGGAGCGCTTGGTCGAGTTTGGTCGTCACGCGGGATCCTTTCGGCGTTGGTTAAGGTCACAGGGTAGCCGAGATGGGGCGGTGGAATCAAGAGGGATCTACCCGCCGGTGCGTGCCACGGCCAGGGCGAGGAGGAGCCAGCCGGCGAGAAAGGCGACGCCGCCGAAGGGGGTGATGGCGCCCAAGGGGCGCACACCGGTGAGGACCAGGAGGTAGAGGCTGCCGGAGAACAGGACGATGCCGGCCAGCAGCGCCCAACCGGCGGCGCGCAGCAGGGGGGCCTGGGGGAGAAGGTGGATGAGGATGCCGATCAGCACCAGCCCGAGGGCGTGGACCAGGTGATAGAGGACCCCGGTCTGCCAGGTGCCGAGCAGGGCGGCTTCGACCCGGCTGCGCAGCCCATGGGCGCCGAAGGCGCCGAGGCCGACGGCGAGGAACAGATTGAGGCTGCCGAGAAGGACAAAGGTGCGCATGGCGGGTCTCCACAGGTTAAGGCAAATTCGGCCTCACGCAACGACGCTCCCGTGAGACAGAACCTCAGGTCTTAAATTCGGCCTCACGCAACGACGCAACGACGCAACGAAAGACAAAACCAGATACTTTTGGGGTTACGTCGCGTTCGTCGCGTCGTCGCGTGAAACAGAAGTGCCCTTCGATTTTCTTCGCCCCCTTCGCGCCTTCGCGTGAAACAGAACCTCAGGTCTTGGTGTTCTTCTCGTAGAGCTCCCCGAACAGCTCGAGATGGGTCAGGTAGAGGCGCAGGTCGAATTCCAGCTGGTGATAGGCCGGCTCCATGTGCTCGCAGAGGCTGTAGAAGGCCTTGTTGTGCTCCTTCTCTTTGAGATGGGCCAGTTCGTGGACGACGATCATCCGCAGAAACTCCGGCGGCGCGGTCTTGAACACGGCGCCGATGCGGATCTCGCTCTTGGCCTTGAGCTTCCCCCCCTGGACGCGGGAGTGGAAGCTGTGGACCCCCAGGGCCTGATGGAGCACGTTGATCCGGCTGTCGAAGACCACCTTGCTCAGCGGCGGGGCCTTGCGCAGGAACTGATTTTTGAGCTCGACGGTGAAATCGTACAGCGCCTTGTCGGTCTTGATTTCATGGGTGAGCGGATAGCGCTTGCGCAGCAGTTCCCCCAGCCCCCCTTCGGCGATGAGTTGCTGGACCTGGCCGGTAAGCTGGTCCGAATAGCCGATCAGATATTTTAGTTCCTGCATCCGCTCTCGATCTTCCCCCGGAATCCCCGGTTGGCTGATAATTGAAGAGCGGCCAGTTTATCAACCCCCGAGGGGGGGTTGCAAGTATGATGGAACCGGAGACGGGAATTAAAAAGGCTCCAGAGCTGTGGGAGATGACGATGAAAACGGTATTTGCGATGGTGATCCTGGTGGCGGCGGTCCTGCTCGGCTCGCAGTCGGGGCAGGGGCAGGAACAGACGATCGAAGAGCGCCGGACGGCGGTCTTCGCCGGCGGCTGCTTTTGGTGCACCGAGGCTGATTTCGAAAAGGTGCCGGGGGTGATCGAGGTCGTTTCGGGCTACACCGGCGGGCAGCTGCCCGACCCGACCTATGAGCAGGTCTCGGCCGGCGGCACCGGCCATGTGGAAGCGATCGAAGTGACGTACGATCCGGCCCGGGTCAGCTACGGGCAGCTGTTGACCTGGTTCTGGCGCCACATCGACCCGACCGATGCCGGCGGTCAGTTCGTCGACCGGGGGGCTCAGTACCGCAGCCTCATCTTTTACGCCGACCACGAGCAGCGCCGCCTGGCCGAAGCTTCCAGGCAGCAGCTGGCCGCTTCCGGGCGCTTCGACAAGCCGGTGGTCACCGAGATCCTGCCGCTGCCGACTTTCTACCCGGCCGAGGAGTACCACCAGGACTACTACGCCAAGAACCCGATCCGTTATCACTGGTACCGTTTCAACTCCGGGCGCGATCAGTTCCTGAAGAAGGTCTGGGGGGAGCAGACTCCCGAGGCGATCCCGGACGCGGCGAAACAGAAAAAGTAGGACGTGCGACCTGTTCCACGCGGAGAGGTCAAAAATTCGAATTCGGTTTCACGCGAAGCCGCGAAGGACGCGAAGAGGGTCAAAAACTTTAATTCGGTCTCACGCGACGACGCAACGACGCGACGAACTGCTTGAACCAAAAATCGGGTTTAGCTCTTCTTCGCGCCCTTCGCGTCTTCGCGTGAAACCGTATTTTTGGTGGGTTCAGCTTTTTTAGTGACAACTGTTCGGCATTTTAATACTTTTGGCTGTCCGCTTCTCTCCGTCACCCCTGCCATCGAGGACCGATGAATGCTCTGAATCTCCCCCCGGCCCGTCTGGCCTGGACAATCTGGGGGCTCGGCGCCGCCCTCTACATCATCGGCTTTTTCCAGCGGGTCGCCCCCGGCGTCATGACCGCCGAGCTGATGTCCGACTTCAACCTCGGGGCCGCCGCCCTGGGGAATCTCTCCGCCTTCTATTTCTACAGCTATGTGGCGATGCAGATTCCCACCGGGCTCCTCGCCGACGGCTGGGGGCCGCGCCGCCTGCTCACGGCCGGGGCCTTGGTCGCCGGGGTCGGCAGCCTCGGCTTCGCCCTCGGCGACAGCTTCTTCTGGGCCTGCGTCGGGCGGCTGCTGGTCGGCGGTTCGGTGGCGGTGGCCTTCGTCGCCATGATGAAGCTCTCCAGCCAGTGGATGGCCCCCCGGCAGTTCGCCCTCGCCTCCGGCATGGCCCTGTTCCTCGGCATTCTCGGGGCGGTCTTCGCCGGCGCCCCGCTGCGCCTGCTGGTGGCCGCCTATGGCTGGCGCCCGGTCATGCTCGGGGCCAGCATCCTCCCGTTCGTGGTGGCCGCCCTGATCTGGACCGTCGTCCGGGACGACCCGCGGGAAAAGGGGTACGCCAGCTACGCCCCGGCCGTCCCCGCCGGAGCCCCCCGCATCGGCATTCTGGCCGGGCTGGGGGAAGTCTTCCGCTACCGCAACACCTGGTTCCTCTTTGTCGCCCCCGGCGCCGTCGCCGGCAGCACCCTCGCTTTCGCCGGCCTGTGGGGGGTCCCGTTCCTGACCACCCATTACGGCCTGACGGACCCCGGAGCGGCCGCCATCTGCTCGGCCCTCCTCCTCGCCTGGGCCATCGGCGGTCCGGTCTTCGGCGCCCTCTCCGACCGCATCGGCCGGCGCAAGCCGCTGTACGTGGGCGGCGCCGCCGCCGCCGGGATCGCCTGGACGATCGTCATCTTCGTCCCCGGACTGCCGCTGCCGCTGCTGGTCGCGCTGCTCATCGTCGCCGGTTTTGCCGCCGGCTGCATGATCATCGGCTTCGCCTTCGCCAAGGAGTC
>JACZKF010000009.1 GCA_014860175.1 Desulfuromonadales bacterium
AGGAAGGGGGCCTTGATGAACAGGGGGGTGGCCCCGACCAGGGCCATCACTTCCAATTCGTCGCGCCGGGCATAGAGGGTCAGCTTAATGGTGTTGGCAACGATGAACAAGGCGGCAAACAGAAGAAATGCCCCGAGAAAAGCGCCGGCTAACTGCAGCAGGCGCACGAAAGCCTCGAACCGCTCGAGCCAGTCCTGCCCGTAGCGCAAGTCGGCCAGGGACGGGTTTTTCTTGAGCTCGGTGACCAGGACCTCGACGCCGCTCTTGGAGCGGTGCTCCTCCCGCAGGGAGAGTTCCAGGGAGGCCGGCAGCAGGTCGGGGTCGAGACCGTCGAGCAGATCGGCGTCCTGTTTGAGCCGCTGGCGAAAGCGCTCGAAGGCCTGGCGCTGGGAGACGAAGGTGACTTCTGCCACCTCCGGGCGCTGGCGCAGGTCGCTGATCCAGCCCTGCAGCTGCTTTTCTTCCGGTACCTGATCCAGATAGACCAGGACCTGGATCTCCTGACTCCATTGGCTGGTCAGACGCTGCACATTGAGGACGATCAGGGCAAAAAAAGCGACCAGCAGGAGCGAAACGGCTACCGTGCCGATGGCGGCGCTGCACAAAACCGGACTTTGCCGCATGTTGCGCAGCGCCCGATGGAGCATATAAAGTGGACTTTCAAACACGTGAGACCTCGATGGGGCAAAGCCCGGAAGACAGGGTCAGGGGGTTTGGTCACCGACCAGGCGCCCACCATCCAGGGTGAGCACCCGGCGGGGAAAGCGCCGGAGCATCTCCCGGTCGTGGGTGGCCAGCAAAACGGTCGACCCCCGGGCGTTTGCCAGCTTGAACAGCTCCATGATCTCCAGGGTGACTTCCGGGTCGAGGTTGCCGGTCGGTTCATCGGCGAGCAGCACCAGCGGGTCGACCACCAGAGCGCGGGCGATCGCTACCCGCTGCTGCTCGCCGCCGGACAGCTCCAGCGGATGGCGGTGAATCTTGTGCTCCAGGCCGACCTGCTGCAAGGTCTGGTAGACTTTCTTGCTGATTTCAAAGCGCCGCCGCCCCTGAATCTCCAGCGGAAAGGCGACATTTTCAAAGATGGTGCGCCGATTGAGCAGTTTGAAATCCTGAAAAACGATCCCCATGCGGCGGCGCAGCAGGGAGATGCGTGACACCGCCAGACGGGTGAGGTTCTGGCCATTGATGATAATCTGCCCGCGGTTGGGTTTCTCGGCACCGAACAGCAGCTTGAGCAGGGTTGACTTGCCGGCACCGGAAGGGCCGGTCAGGAAAACGAACTCCCCTTTTTCGATCTTCAGGCTGATGTCGTTAAGGGCGGCGGAATCTTTCTGGTAGGCTTTGCTGACGCCATGCAATTGAATCATTAAAAATACCACTCACTGTAGGGTACCCCGTTGAGACCGAGCAGATCGCTGCCGCTGCGCACCCGGAACACCCCCCCTTCGGGGAGATCCCCTTCCACCGAAGCTTCCGGCGGATCGGTCTGCCAGGTGCTGCTGCTGGTGGTGAACGGATCGCGCGGGATTCCGCGCAAGTATTTGCGCTCGACCAGTTCCTGGAGGGAGTCGGGATAGCGTCCCTTGTCGGCATAAAAAGAGTCGATGGCCCGGTGCATCTGATAGAGATCCTCCATCAGGACCGTCTCCCGCGCCTTGATCGTGTGGTGGCGATAGCTGGGCACGGCAATCGCCGCCAAAATACCGACGAGACTCATCACAATCAAAATCTCGATCAAGGTAAAGCCCAGGCTGGCACCGGCTTTCGGCTCAAGACGTTTCATGGTCACCATGTATTGTAAGCTGTGCCGTCCAGACCGATGCCGTCGCTCTGGGAGTAGACATCGTAGATGTCACTGCCGCCGTAAACGGTGGAGTCGGGCTCGTCGGCGTAGGCGCGCAACCCCCAACCCTGATCGTAGGCATCGAAAGGGTCGCGAGGAATCCGGCGCAGATATTTTTTCTTGAAGGGGTAAAGCCCCCCCCAGTCACTTCCCTGCAGCAGCTCCTCCATCTCTTTGGGGAAGCCGGTTTCGTTGATGCTGGTGATGATCTTCTTTTGTTGCACGGCCTTGTCGTAATCGCCCTTGTAATCGTCGATGGCGGTACGGATCAGCCGTAAGGAGCGGCGCAACTCGACTTCCTTGTTGCGTTTGACCGTCACTTCGGCCAGCGGCAAAACAGCCGTCGCCAGCACGGACAAAATGGCCAGGGCGATAATCAGTTCCAGCAGTGTCAGCCCCCGCCGGCTCCCCAGCCACCTCGACGCCAGCATCGGCTAGCGGATCTCCACCGGCACCTGGGTGCCGGTCACTGCCAGCCGGTTTCCTGCCGGGTCACGAAAATTGAGCCGGTCGAGGGCAACCTGCCCCTGTCCGGGGGCCTTGCCTTGAAAGACCAGATGAAACAGATTGCCGCTGCCACTGGCGCCGGCGCCGCCGACTGCCTGCTTGTAGCCGACGATCAGCCTCCCGGTTTGGGCATCGGTACTGACGGTAAAGATCGTTCTCTGGCCAGTCGCCTTGAGGAAATCTCCTTCCTCGGCTCGCAGGAAGGTCAACTGCTGCGGATCGTAGGTAACAAACAGGGGGGCGCTGTAGAGCCCACGGATATTCTCCACCTGCACCGCCATGAAAACTTCCTCCCCAAGTTGCACGTGCGAAGGGGCGATCAGGCGCAGTTGCGCCGGCTGCTCGGCCGGGGGGGGCAACGCATCCGGCATGCCACCCGAGGCAGGAGCGGTTGCCTCGGGCAACCGTTCGACTGCCGTTTCCTCCTCCTCCACCATCGTTGCCAGCTCCGGCCGACCTGCGGCAAGTTCCGTCGAGGCGATGGCGGCGCTCGGTTGCACGGCCAGGGCCGGGACATGCACTGCCGGTGCGGCGGCAGGGTGCACTTTGCTGACTTCCGGCTCGAAGCTCGCAGCGAAGGCACCGAATCTGGGACCGACCTCCAAATCGTCTTCGCCACCGGACCAGATAGTGGCGACTTCCCGCCGCGGCATTTCGACGCTCTTGACGATATACGGGGTGATGGAGAGAAGGATCTCCCGCTTGGTCTTGTCTTTCTTGTGCCCGGAGAGCAGGTGACCAAGGAGCGGAATCTGCCCCAGAAGCGGAAAAGTTTCTTTACTGCGGGAGAGATCATCGCGGATCAGGCCGCCGATCACCGTCTGCTCTCCGTCGCGCAGGATCAACGAGGTCTGGGCATTGGTGGTGCTGATGGTCAGCGCCTCCCCGCCCCGGCCGCTGTCGCCGATCTTCTGCCGGCTGGAGACGTTGCTGACCTCCAAGCTTAACTTAGTTACTACCGTATTGTCGAGCTGTACCAGCGGTTCCACATCGAGTTTTACCCCGACGTCGACATACTGGACGTTGGTGGAAGTGACATCGCCGCTGGCGGTCAGGGTGTTGGTGACGATCGGCTCACGGCTGCCGATATGGACCTTGGCTTTCTCCTTGTTCTTCACCCGAATCTTCGGATTGGCCAATATCTCCGAATCGGTCATCTGTTTCTTGAAGGTGAAGGACCCACTCGGAATTGTGTAAAGAAAATCGAGGCGAGACAGCCCACTGGTGGTCACCGTGCCGATCGTCTGGGATGAGGGGTCGGCCAAGCCGAAGGAGGTACCGTAGTTGGAAAGCCGGGCGCCGATATCGAGGCTGTCGGTGTGACTGACTTCTACCAATTCCAGTTCGAATACCACCTCCGCGTCGGAGCGGTCAGCCGCCTCGATAATCTGTTGGGCCAGGGTGATGGTCGTGGGAGTGTCCCGGATCACCAGGGCGTTGAGCTCCTCGTGCACGTAGATCTTGCGCAGCTGCAGCATGGTGCGCAACAGGTTCACCGCCTTTTTGGCGTCAATATTGGAGAGATAGAAAGTCTGGATGATCTGGTCCTCGAACTTCTTCTCTTTTTCCTTGGTTTGCGGATAGATGAGGATGGTTTTGGCGTTGAGAACCTTGCGGTCGAGATTGTTGAGGCGCAACAGCAGTTCGAGGGCCTGGGCGAAAGTGGCGTTTTCCAGCAGGATCGAAACCTTTTGGGCCCGGATGTCGTCATCAAATAGGAAGTTGATCCCCGACAGCCGCGAGAGGATATTGAAGACGTCGCGAATCTCGGTGTCTTTGAACTTGAGGGTGATCGGC
>JACZKF010000092.1 GCA_014860175.1 Desulfuromonadales bacterium
TCCTGGAACTGGATGCCCACAGCGCCGATGCCGGCATCGACACCCGCATCGAGGCGTTTCTCGATGTGATCCGAGGTTACCGGCAGACCCTCCCCACCCCTCGCCGGTCGCTCCCCTTCCAGCTGACCCGGCTGGAGCCCCAGGGGGGGGCGCTGATGGTCGCGGCCAGTGACGGCAGCCGGCGGCCGCTTACCGACCCGTCGGTTCGAGTGCTGATGCCGTCGATGGGCGATATCGGTGCCGAGGCGATGGCGGCGGCTTTTCGTTACGGAGGGATCCAGGCAGTGGCCGCCCCGCCCCCCGGAGTGGAGGAGTTGGAGCTCGGCAAGGAAATCGCCACCTGCAAGGAGTGCCTGCCGCTGCTGCTGACCGCCGGCAGCCTGCGGCGCTACCTGCAACAGCACCACCGGCCGGGGGAGATCCTGCTCTACTTCATGCCGACGGCCGATGGCCCCTACCGGCAGGGGCAGTACCGGGTCTTTCTGGAAAAGTACCTGGCCCGGGAGCGCATCGCCGATGTCGGCCTGCTCAGTCTCGACTGCAAGAACAGCTACGCCGGCCTCTCGAGCCGCCTTACCCGCCGGGGGTGGCAGGGGATCTGCATCAGCGACGGGCTTGAAGACATCCGCGCCGCCATCCTCGCCCTGGCCACCGACCCAAGGGAGGCGCTGCAGGTTTTCGAGCAGAGCCGGCACCGCATTCTGCAGAGCCTGGCGAACGATTCCAAAGCGGAACTGTTTCTGCTCCTGCGGCGGGAGATGCGCCAGCTCGGACGCCTCGAGCGCAAGCGCCCCCTGGCCGAGGCGACGAAAATCTCTCTGCTGGGGGAGATCTATGCCCGCCGCGACGGCTTTTCTCGCCAGCAGCTGGTGGAACGGCTGGCCGAGCGCGACATCGTGGTCAGGACCGCCCCGGTCAACGAATGGCTGCATTACACCGATTACTTCATCCTCCAGGGACTCGACCCCCGGGTGACTCTCGGCGAGAAGCTGTCGGTACGGATGAAACAGGCGATCAAACGGCAGGATGAAGCGACCATCCGCCAGGCCCTCCTGCTGTCGGGGTTCTACCAGCCGACGGAGATGCCGATGCACGAGCTGATCTCCCGCGGCGCCTCGCTGATCAGCCCGCTGCTCGATACCGAGGCGATTCTGACCATCAGCGCCGCCTTGCTGGAGATCGGCGACGAGACCCAGGGGGTGATCAGCATCGGTCCTTTCGGCTGCCTCCCCGGCCGAATCTCGGAAGCGGTACTCAACTACCGGCTGGAAGCGGAAAAACCGCAGTTCTCTCTGCAGGATGAGGAGTTCTGGCGTGGTGCCGGCAAGCAGTTGGCCCTCCCCTTCCTGGCCATCGAAACCGACGGCAACCCTTTTCCCCAAGTGGTGGAGGCCCGGCTGGAAAGTTTCATCCTGGCGGCCCACCGGCTGCGAGAGGAGCTGGCCACCTTGCGGGCGGCGGCGACAGAGCGGAGGCGCCAAGGGTACCAGCGAGAGGAGAGCCCGTCGCCCCTCCTCTGGCCGGCCGGGGAGAAATCGTGACGGCCGACGACTGAAACGACAGGCGGTCCACGGTTCAGCTTTCCTCGTCGTCGGTCTCCTCCCCGTCTGGACGGCTGGCGCCGCGGACCCCCACGATCAGGACGACCAGGGCGAAGAGGGCAAAGACGACCAGAAAGACGGGCCAGATCCGGTCGAAGAAGGAGGCGCCGGATTCGTGCGCCAGATCCGACAGCAAAACACCTACGCTCAGCACTCTCGTAACCCCTTTCCCCCAGCGGAACGATTGCTCAGATATACCATGCTCCCCGGCCGGCCAAAAGAGAAACCGAGGGACTCAATGAACGGTCGGCGCGATTGCACCGCCCCAGTTTTGCCCTATAGTGAACAGCAGAGGAGCGCTTCTCCCTCCCCTGGTTCAAGCCCGGGGGTCATCCTCGACAGCCCACTTAGGGAGTCACCGTGACGACACCTCCGAAGGGTGAAATCATCCCCGCCAGATACAGCGAGCACCACCGCACCGGCTCTCCTCGTCAACAGCTGACGGCGCTGTCGGAACAGGTGGCCGAAAAGGAGTTGGAGCTGGCCGAGCTGCGCACTTCGCTGAGCCATTTTCAGCGCCGCTACTATCAGAAGATCGGCCGCCGGTACGTGGAACTCGATACCCTGCGGGCCCGTCTCGCCCAACGCCGGGCCGAGCTGGCCCCGGAAGATGAACACTCGGTGCGCGATGCCTGGTATCGCCACTACCGGGCGAAACAGTCGGCGCACGAATTCCAGGAGCACCAGGAACAGCAGCCACCGGTGGCCGCGGAGAGTGAGCGGCCGCCCGCCGATGACGGGGCCAAGCGGCTCTACCGCGCCATCGCCGTCCAGATCCATCCGGATCGGGCCGAAGGCGAAGCCGCCAGACGCTACCGCACGGCCTTGATGGCCGAACTCAATGCCGCCTGGGAAAAGGGGGATTTGGCCCGGATGCAGGCCATTCTCGAGGAGTGGCGCAGCAGCCCGGAGGCGGTGGCCGGTCGGGACCAGGCGGCGGAACGGCAGCGTCTGCAGCGCGCCATCGACCGGCTGGAAAAACGCCTGGCCGCCCTCACCGGGGAAATCTCCCGGATCAGCAGCTCCGAACTGGGGCGGCTGATGTTGAAGGTCCGGGAGGCTTCGGCCCGGGGGCGGGATCTGCTGGCCGACCTGGCCGCCGAACTCGATCTGAAAATCGAGCTGACCCGCCAGGAACTTGAAGACCTCAACGTAAGGTAAATTCTATGTCAATAATGGAGAGTATTGGAGAACTGGTCCGAATCCGCACCGCCCATCTGCCGCCGGTCCACTCGGAGCTCGCCTCCCGTGGGCTGTCGGATGCGGCGCGGCTGGAAACCGACCCGGAGCTGCTCCGGCAGGTCTCGATTCTGCGCGACGCTTTGGAATGGGAGGACCGGATCAAGGCCTGGGAGAAACTGCGGGAGATGGGGCCGACGGTCCGTGGTTGGGAACGGGCGCTGCGCGGGCTGATCCGGGAAGCCGACGGCTGGGGGCGGATTTTTGCCGCCGAGTCGCTGGCCTGGCACGCCTGCAGCGAAGGGGATGCGATACCGGTGCTGCTGGTCACCCTCGAATCGACGCTGGAGATGCAGCGCTACGACTGGTCGCGCATGGCCTGCGGCGCCATCGGCAAATATCCGACCCTCCCCCGGCCGTTGACCGACCAGGCGGTGCCGACCCTGACCGAAGCGCTGCGCGCCGACGATCTCGACGTCTGCGGCTACGCCGCCCTCGCCCTGGGGAACTGGGGCGCGCAGTCGCGCCCGGCCCTGGTGGAGCTGGCCAACCTTTACGACGGGGCCGGCGACCAGATGCGCGCGCACTATCTGGAGGTGATGCGCAAGATCGATCCGGGGATCACCGATGCTCTCGACGCCCTCGACCTCGCCCTGGACAGCAGCGATCCGGCGGTGCGGGCCCGGGCCACCGCCTCCGTCGGCCAGCGCGACGCCGCCGCCGGCCGCCTCCTTGATTCCCTCCTCCCCCTGGCCCGGGACGAAGACCCCGAAGTGCGGCGCAATCTCGCCTTGACCCTGGGGCAGATGGGAACCGGCCTGGAGGGGGTCGAAACGGCCCTGCGCCGCCTGGCCGACGATGGCGAACCGGTGGTCCGCCTGGCCACCGCCTACGCCCTGGCGCGCCTCGGGATCGACAGCGGACCGAACCTGCAACGGCTGCGGCGCGGGCTGAAAAACGGCAGCGAACCGCAGCGCC
>JACZKF010000093.1 GCA_014860175.1 Desulfuromonadales bacterium
CCTGGTCGCTGATCAGCCGGCGGCGGCGGAAAAAGAGGGCCCGCAGCAAAATGGAGCGCAGCTCGCGCACGTTGCCGCTGTAATGGTGGTTCGAGAGGAGGGCCTGAGCCTCGCGGGTCAGCATCGGCGCCTCTTCTTCCCCCTCCTCGGGGCGCTTGTAGACCCGCCACAACTTACCCAGGAAGTGGGTGGCGAGGTCGGGAATGTCCTCGCGCCGCTCATTGAGGGAGGGGACCTCGATGGTCAGCTCGCAGAGGCGGTGGTAAAGGTCTTCGCGAAAGAGGCCGTCGCGGATCAGCTGGCGCAGATTTTTGTTGGTGGCGGCGATCAGCAGCACCCGGGCGTAGCGGGTGGTGTTCTCGCCCAGGCGGACAAAGCCGCCGTTATCGAGAAAGCGCAGCAGCTGCACCTGGGTCTTGGGGTCGGCGTCGCCGATCTCGTCGAGGAAGACGACGCCGCCGTGCGCCTCCTCCAGAATCCCTTTGCGATCGGCGTGAGCACCGGTGAAGGCGCCGCGCTTGTGGCCGAACAGCTCGGAGTAGGTCAGCTCGCCGCTGTAGGCGGCGATGTTGGTCTTTTTCACCGACAGCTCGCCGCGGGGATTGACCTGCTCCTGGTACATCTCGTTGAGGCGGGAGAAGATGTTGTTGAACAGAAACTCCTTGCCGCTACCGGTGTCGCCGGTGATCAGAATGGACGGCAGGCCGAGAGTCGCCTCCTGCACGTCGGTGCGGCTCCAGAAGGCGATGCGGTTGAAGATCGGCGGCGTCACCCGCTGGATGAAATCGACCACGGCGGTGGCCCGGGCCGAGTTGCCGATAATGTTGCCGAGTTTGTAGGAGGAGATTTTCGGGTCTTTGTAGCCGACGTCGGAGCGCAGGCGGTTGACCTCGCTGGTCAGCTTCTCGATGCGCTGCAGGTCGGAGAGGGTGCGGGAGATCATCCGGCCGATGATCAGCAGGATGCGCCGGTGCTCGTCGGTGAAGTGGTGCGGCCGCAGGCTGTCGAGGCAGATGACCGCCAGCACCTCTTCATCGCTGATCACCGGCACGGCGATTTCGCTGCGCACCGCCTCGGTGATCTCCCGATAAAACCCCCCCTTGCGCTTCTCTTCCACCGTATCGGTGATCAGGTAGGTGCGGCCACTGTGGGCGACGTAGCCGGTGAGACTGCGCTCCTCCGGGGGGAGATTGGTGCCGCCGACGCGGATCGGCGGGATGTTCTTCTTCAGCCACTCCTTACTCTTGGCGCCGACCAGGCGGCCGTCGGGCTCCTCGACCACCAGCCACTTGGCCCCTTCCTGCTCGCGCACCAGGGCGATGGAGCCGGTATCGGCGCCGATCAGCTCCGTCGCCTTGGACAGGATGCGGCCGAGAAACGGCTGCAGCCCCTCGAATTTGGCCAGCAGCAGGTCGTTGATGTCGGAGAGGACCCGGATCTCCATATGCTCGTCGCCGATCTCCTGGATCACCCGCTGCGCCATTTCGGCGTGGGCCTGCAGCAGCCCCTTTTCGAAGTCGCTGAACTGGTAGGCCTCGCGGGTGTAGTAGTTGACCAGACAGATGACCCGGCGGGTGCGAGGCTCGTAACGGGGAACGACGTAGAGCGACTTCATTCCCAGCTCTTCGGTGAGGTAGCGCTTCTGCAGCGGCTGGCTGGAGAGCTCGGGGAAGTAGAGGGGGGAGAGGAGGGTGTCGTCGGTGATGATGCCGGCGCTGCTGATGTAGCGCGACAGCAGCGACTTGCCCGGACCGAGGTCGATCAGCATCTCGTCCTCGTAGACCCGCTTGTCCTCCTTGTCCTTGGAATAGGTGGCGAGCACCTGCAGCCCCTCCTCGCCGGAACCAGGGGCCAGCGGCGAAGGAACGAGGACCGAGGCGAGGGTGAGATTGTCGATCAGCCGCACCGCCGATTTAACCATCGACAAAGCCGCTTCTTTCTTCTTCGCCTGGTCGACCCGCCGGGCGAGCAGGACCTGCTGATGGTATTTGCGGGCCTGGTCGATGACCGGGATCACCTGGTCGATAAAACTCTTGAGGGTGCGCCGCTGATCCTCGGACGGCAGGTGCCCCTTGCGGCCGCTGTCGACGCACAGCACCCCCACCGACAGCCCCTGGTGCAGCAGCGGCAAGTGATAGCTGGCGGCGATGGCGAAGCGCTCGGCCAGTTCGCGGGCGAAGCGGCCGGGGAAGGTGGCGACATCTTCGACCTGGGCCTCTTCCTGGGTGACGTAGACCTTGGAGACCATGAACTCGGTGGTGTTGATCGGGAAGGAGTGCTGGCGGATGGCGGTGGCCAGCAGACCGTGGGCGGCGGAGCAGGTGAGAGAGCCGCGGGTGAGGTCTTCGAGGTAGATCCGGCAGCGGTTGTGGCGGGTGATCAAGGTGACCCCCTGGATGACCACATGCAGGATGTCTTCGAGGTTCTCCTTGCCATAGCTGCCGATTTTGGCGGTGAGCTCGGCGAGCCGGGGGGTAATCGATTCCATGGGGCCTCTTCTGAGTAAATTATCTACTCACAAGAGGATAGAGGGAGCCGAGGGTGTTTGTAAAGGCTGTTTTTTGGCGACGCCGCCGGGTCAGCGGGTATTGACCAGAGCCAGGAATTCGGTGAAGTTGCCGGTCTGCATGATCTTCTGGCGGACTTCCGGCTGCCGGCACAAACGGGAGATCTCCGCCAGGATCTCCAGCTGCGCCCCCTGGTCTTCCCGGGGGGTGAGGATCAGAAAGATGATCTGGGCCGGCAGTCCGTCGGGGGCCTCGAAGTCGATACCGGCCGGCGACAGGCCGACGGCGACAAAAGGGGACTCGAGATCGGGCAGCCGGGCATGGGGGACCGCTACCCCGTGGCCCAGGCCGGTCGACATCTGCCGTTCCCGGGCCAGAATGGTCTCGGCCACGACCCTGGCATCGAGGCCGGTCGGCTGGGCCACAGCAGCGGCCATCTCGCGCAAAGCCGTCTCCCGGTCGCCGGCGGTCAGAGTGAAAAAGCCGCGGCTGCTCAGGTAGTCACTGAGCCGGCAGGGGTGACGCAGCCGCAGGATGCGGGTCAGCGCCGGGCCGGTCAGCAATGAGGTCACCAGGGCCATCACCACCAGGGCGACAAACATCGGCTCACCGATGACTCCGTAACGCAGTGCGACCAGCCCGAGAATGATCTCCATCGCCCCCCGGGCGTTCATGGTGAAGCCAAGAGCCCAGGCCTCGCGCGGCGCCATGCCGGCAATCCGGCCACCGAACCAGCAACCGAAAATCTTGCCGGCACAGGCGATGAGCAGCACCGCCAGCACCAGCCCCGGCTGGAAGTGGAGGAGAAAATTGACTTTGAGCCCGATGCCGGCAAAGAACAGGGGGGCGAAGATGAAGGAGACGAACTGGTCGATGACCGCCCGGATCCGTCGGCGAAAGTGAGGAGAGTCGCCCAGGGCGACCCCCACCAGGAAGGAGCCGAAAATGGCGTGAACCCCCAACCATTCGGTGAGGGCGGCGCCCAGGAGGGCCAGCGACAGGGCAAAGCCGAGCACCCCTCCCGGCCAGCTGGTGTGGGCCTGGATCCAGGGGAGGAGGCGATGGATGCCCCAGCGCAGCAGCGTCAGGCAGACCAGGGCAAACAGCAGGACCAGGCCGATGGTCTGGCCGACGCTGAAGGTCTGGGCGGAGGAGGCCCCCATCATCCCCAGGACAATGGCAAAGATGATCCAGCCGAGCAGATCGTTGAAGACCGCGGCGGCGATGGTCATCATCCCCAGATCGCTGCGGTAGAGGTTGAGATCCATCAGGGTCTTGGCAATGACCGGCAGGGCCGAGATCGACAAGGCGGTGGCGAAGAACAGGGGGAAGATCAGGGGGTGGCTGCCGGCAGCCTCGCCGGCGGTACTGCCGAGCAGCTTGGGCGCCAGTTCGGCGGCAGTGAAGCCGAGGGCGAAGGGGACGGCAATGCCGGCCAGGCCGACGGTCAGCACCGCCTTCCCCTGGCGCCAGATGCTCGAGAGTTCTACTTCCAGCCCGGCGACAAGCAAGAACAGGACGATGGCCAGGGTCATGATGCCATCGAGGACCAGAGCACCCGTCCCCTGGGTGGGGAACAGATAGGCGCTCACCCTGGGGGCGAGGGTCCCCAGAACCGTCGGGCCGAGCAGAATCCCGGCCAGAATCTCCCCCAAAACCGACGGCTGTTTGAACCGCGTCGCCAGCTCGCCAAGAATTTTGGCGGCTGCCAGCAAGATGCCCAGCGCCAGGAAAAGCGACGTGATCTGCTCGTGGTTGAGGGTATCCATAGTTCCCTTGGGCCAGGGGCGGACTACGAGATTACCTGCGAAGAGGGGGGGATTGCAATCCCTACCTGTAAGTCCGGAGAGTTTTACCGTGTCGCGAGGGAAAAGGAAGGCGCGAGCGAGCCGTCGCGCCAAGCGTACAGAAGATGGAACGATAAACTAGGCCGGCGACGCCTCCCGCAGACGGCCTTCGCACTCGCTCAGCCAGGCGTTGATCGCCTCGACCCGGAACGGTTTCTCGAACACCCGGCAGCCGACGGCCGCAACCCGATGGGCCGCCTCTTGCGGATGGTAGAGGCTGACATCGACGGTGATCCAGGCCCGGTTGTCGACCAGGAGCCGGCAGCCGAGTGATTTCTGCTTCTCCAGCAGATCGAGACCGCTGCGCCACCCCCGATCGAGATCGAGGAACAGGATATCGCTGCAGGCCTCCGGCCGGGAACAAGCGGGGGTCTCCCGCGACCCGTACAGCAGGCAATGGCCCGGATCGGCACAGGCGGTAACCTGGTGCCCACGTCGCTGCACGATCTCGACCAGCAGCCGACGCAGCGACTCGTCCCCTTCAATGATCAAGGTCCGGATTTTCATCATTGCCTCCCCTGCCGTTGCCAGCGGTCGAGCGCCTCTCAGTGAAAACCCCGGAAAAGGCGCCATATGGCTGACCTCGCCGGCAGCTCGCCTCCTCCTTCACCGGCCGGCGGAGTCAACCGGCCGGGGCTGGTTCGCTCGGCCGCAAGCGGCCGCTGCAGCAACTCCGGTTCTAGGGGATTAATGGACAAAAAACATTACTATTCCATGCAGTTTTCGTACCTTAGGGGGATCTCAGAAAAGACCGCTCGGAAGCGGGTGAGAGGACGCTCAGGAAGGGAGACAGGCGGTGGTGTCGACCTGTCGGGTGATGGTGATCGGCTGGCGACGGCTGGCCAGATGGATAACGAATTTCGTGGCATCGGAGACGTTGTCGAAGCAGAGGCCGTCGATGCAGATCAGATAGCGGACGCAGGGGCGCATGAGAGAATCCGGTTTAGGGCTTGAGTTTTTTCTTGGCCAGGGTCCGAAACGCCTCATAACGGATGACCGCTTTGGCGACGTATTCCCCCAGTTTGCGCTCGGCCTTGAGATAAAACCCATGTTCATCAAGTGATACATCGTTCGCTTCGAGGATAAAATAGTCCGGGTGCAGACAAAAGCGGATGTTGTCGCCGGTCTGGTTGCGGGGGAAAGCCAGGAAATGGGCGCCGGTATGGGCCTTGAGATCTTTGAGCGCCTGCTGCAGTTCCAGCAGCCTGGCCTGCAGTCGCCGGTCGTGCAGACGAAACTCGTCGCTGTCCAGCATCTTGAGGTAATTGAGCAGGCGACCACGGTTGGCGGTGTAGTAGGCACGATCGGTCCTGAGGGTGTCGAAGAAATAGTCGAAATCGGTCTCCCCCATGATGGCCTCGGCCTGCAGATACAGTTGGCGGTCGTGCTCCTGGGCGCCGTCGTCCTTGAACCACTTCATCAGATATCCCGCTCGTTCGGTGTCGACCAGCAGGATGATTCCTTGGCCTTGCCGCACTCTAGAAAGGTGGATTCTAGCAGATGTCCGTCCCCTCTGGCAAGGTTGGGGTCGGCTCGACGGCTAGGGGGGAACGATGGTGGCGATCAGCTCCAGCAGCGGCCCCGGGTAGATGCCGAGATAGAGGGCGACCGCCAGACACAGCGCCAGGGCGGTATGTTCGGCCGGACCGCCGCGGGCATGTTCGCAGACGCATTCGTACGACATGAACATCAGCACGATCACCCGCAGGTAGTAGTAGAGCGAGACCAGGGAGGCGAAAATACCGAGAATGGCCAGCCAGCCGTAGCCGGCTTCGATGGCGGCCCAGAAGATGGCGAACTTGCCGACAAACCCGGCCGTCGGGGGGATGCCGGCCAGGGAGAGGAGAAAAACCGCCAGGGCGGCGCAGCGAAAGGGGTAGCGCCAGCCGATGCCGCGCAGGTCGTCATTGGTCTGCGGCTCCCCGCCCCGATCGGAGAGGGAGGCGAGCACGCCGAAGGCGCCGATGTTGGCGGCGGCATAGGCGACCAGGTAAAAGACCACCGCCCGGTCGCCGGCCCCCTGCCCGGCCAGCAGGGCGATCACCACGTAGCCCATATGCACCACCGAGGAGTAGGCGAGCATCCGCTTGACGTTCTCCTGGCGCAGGGCACTCAGGGTACCGACCAGCATGGAGAGGGCGGCCAGGAGCCAGAGGATGGGGGCGAGGTCACCGCCGGCCGGCAGGCCGGCGAAAACGGTGACCAGGGCGGCGAAGACCGCCCCCTTGGAGCCGGTGGAAAGCAGACCGGCCACCGGCGCCGGCGACCCCTGGTAGACGTCGGGAGTCCAGAGGTGGAAGGGGACCAGGGAGACCTTGAAGCCGATCACCAACAGCAGCATCCCCCAGCCGAGAAGGCCGAGGGGGCGCATGCTGGCGCCGGCAGCCAGGCCGGCCATCGCCTCGGGGAGGTGGAACGTGCCAGCGGCGGTGTAGATCAGAGCGATGCCGAAGGCGAGAAACCCGGTCGCCACCGCCCCCAGCACCAGATATTTAAGGCCGGCTTCCGCCCCCAACGGATCATCCTTGTGAAAAGCGATCAGGATATAGAGGACCAGGGTAAAGGCCTCCAGGCCGAGGAAGAAACCGACCAGGGAGGTGGCGCTGGAGAGGAGGGCCATGCCGGCGGCGCCGAACAGCACCAGCGCCCCATACTCGCCACCGGCAAAGTGGCGCTCGTCGCCATAGCGCACCGACAGCAGCAAAGTCAGCGCCGCCACCAGCGACCACAAGACGGTGAAGAAACGGGCGTAGAGGCCGGCGCCGAACATCCCGGCGATCTCCGTCGTCGGCGGCGTATAGAAGGCGGCCGCGGCGGCGCCAGCCAAGGCAATGACGGTCGCCAGCCGCAGCAGCGGGCGCCGGCGCGGCCACCAGGCGCCGAGCAGCAGCAGGGCGGCCGAGCCGAGGGCGAGGATCAGCACCGGGATGAGGGCGAGGAGATCGGCGCGGGTCACGGCACCCCCCCGTTCAGGACGAGCAGAGAAGTCCCCTCCAGCAGGCGCTGCACCGGTTCGCGCAGCGGCGCCAGAAATGGTTCAGGGTAAAGCCCCAGCCACAGCACCAGCACCGCCAGCGGAGTCAGGATCAGGATCTCGCGCCGCTC
The DNA here is from genome assembly GCA_014860175.1 of Desulfuromonadales bacterium. GTDB lineage: Bacteria > Desulfobacterota > Desulfuromonadia > Desulfuromonadales > JACZKF01 > JACZKF01. The sequence continues at coordinate 7,460 of JACZKF010000093.1, forward strand.
CAGATCGCACCAGAGGGCCATCTCCTTCATCGGCTCGGGCGCCCCCCAGATCACCCCTTGCACCAGGCGCAGCATGTAGGCGGCGGCCAGGACCACCCCCGCCATCCCCAGCCCTCCCCACCAGGGGTTGACCCGGAAGGTGCCGAGG
>JACZKF010000094.1 GCA_014860175.1 Desulfuromonadales bacterium
GAGTTGGCTGCTGAAAAGAAGCCGCAGCTGACTCCTGCAACGCAGCTCGACTGATGACAGGTTGCCGCAACTCCTGCGGGGGTTAGGATGAAGATATCAACCAAGGAGGCGGAATGAACGAACCCGTAAGGAAGAGCGCGACGTTTGCCGGCGGCTGTTTCTGGTGCCTGGAGCCCCCCTTCGAGAAGCTGCCGGGGGTGCTGTCGGTGCTCCCCGGCTACACCGGTGGGACGGTCGCCGAGCCGAGCTACGAAGAGGTCTGCAGCGGGGAGACCGGGCATGCCGAGGCGGTGCAGATCGTCTACGACCCGCAGCAGGTCGGCTACCGGGAGCTGCTCGAGATCTTCTGGCGCAACATCGATCCGACCGATCCCGGGGGGCAGTTCGCCGACCGCGGCAGTCAGTACCGTTCGGCGATCTTCTTCCATGACGGCGAGCAGGAGCGGGAGGCGAGGGAGTCGAAGGCGCGCCTGGAGGCGTCGGGAAAGTTCGACCGCCCGATCCGCACCGAAATCGTGCCGGCCGCCCCCTTTTACCCGGCCGAGGAGTACCACCGCCAGTATCACCGCAAAGAGCCGGGGCGCTACCAGCGCTACCGCTGGGGAAGCGGCCGGCAGCGGTTCATCGAACAGGCTTGGGGGGATAAAGAAGGGGAGGAGTAGACCTCAGAGGGGGGTTTCGACGATCTCCAGCCCGCGGCCGGGACGGGTCAGGTAGAAGAAGAGGAGGATGGTACGGCCGGGGTGCTCCGGCAGGCGGGAGAATACCGCCGCGAACTGTTGAACCTTGACCCCCTGCCCCTTGTGCCGCGCGCTCTCTGAGCGCACCCGGGCGGCTATCTCCCGCTTTTCCTCCTCCCTCAGCTGCAGATCGAAAAAGGGGGGAGCCGTATCCGGCGCCAGCCTCTCGCAGCGCGCCAGATCGCGGGCCAGCAGTTCGCGCAGCTGCTCCCGCGCTTCGCCGGCGAACTCTTCCTCGACCCACTCCGCGAGAGCCTCGAACAGCCCCCGTTGGGAAAGCGGGTGGCGAAACTTCCCCTGACGTCGAAACCACCCCTCCAACTGTTCCAGACCGGCCGATACCGAGCCGCAGACCGCCGCCAGCCCGTGCAGGAAACCGCCACCGCGACCGCTGTTCCAGGTCAGGTCGAGCAGCCGGCTGATGCCGGCGAGGCGCTGCAGTTCGGCGAAGGTGAGGTCAGCGGTGGCCAGGACGGTGTACGGAGGATTCGGGTCGAAGCGCAGCTCGAGGTCGGCCGCCTGCTGCCGCAAAGGGGCGCCGGGGAGGAGCTTGACCGGTTCGACCTGCAGGTGGTGCGGGCGCAGCGCCAGCACCCGGTCGATGGAGGCGAGAAAGGGGCGGTACCCCTCGCCGGGGAGGCCGGCGATCAGATCGAGATGCAGGTGGATGTTGCCGACGGCGCGCAGGCGGCGCACGTTCTCCTCCAGGCGCTCGAGGGGGGCACGCCGGCCGATGGCCTCGAGGGTGGCCGGCAGGGTCGACTGGACGCCGATCTCGAACTGGAACCTGCCGGCCGGCACCGTCGCCAGCAGCTGCAGGTCCTCTTCCCCCAGCAGATGGGCGCCGATCTCGAAGTGAAAGGTGCTCCCCTGGTTGTGGGCCAGAATGAACGACCAGATCTGCCTCGCCCTCGCCCCGTCGTAGTTGAAGGTGCGGTCGACCAGCTTGATCAGCGGCACCCGCTCCCCCATCAGCCGCTCGAGGTCGCTGCGGATGCGCTGCGTCGAGAAGGAGCGCACCGCGGTGTCCAGGGCGCTCATGCAGAAGGCACAGCTGTAGGGGCAGCCGCGGCTGGTCTCCAGGTAGACGACCCCCCGCGAACAGTCGCTCAGCCCGAGGGCAAAAGGGGAGGGGATGGCATCGAGATCGGCCAGCGGTGCCCCCTCCGGCCCCTCGCTGATCCGTTCCCCCTGCCGCCAGGCCAGCCGCGGCACCCCGGCCGGCTCTTCCCCGGCGCCCCAGGCCGCCAGCAGGCCGGCCAGGGGGATCTCCCCCTCGCCGCGCACCAGGGCCGAGAGCCCCGGGTGGGCGGCGAACAGCTCGGGGCCGTCGAAGGAGACCTCCGGGCCGCCGAGGACCGTCCGCACCTCCGGCCGGACGGCCGCCAGGGCATCGACCAGCTCCAGCGTCTCCCGACGATTCCACAGGTAGACCGAAAACGCGACCACATCCGGCTCTTCCGCCAGCAGGGCGGCCAGGATCTGTCCCCGCGGCTCGTGGACGGTGAACTCCCGGATCTGCAAGTCGAGTGGGATGCCTGTTTGCTCCCGGCAGTAGGCGAAAAGGCAGGGGAGGGCCAGGCTGGCGTGGATGAACTTGCTGTGCAAAGTAACCAGGAGGACGCGCATGGCGCCAGAATAGCCGAGGCCGGCCCCGGGTGAAAGGAAAAATTCCGCGTCCAGACAGGAGGTTGCCTTGCGCGGAAGGGGTGTGCTATCCTTCGGCGACTTTTATCTGGGAACCAGAATATGAGAAGAACCGCTAAACGAACGCTGCTGGCCGTGGTGGCCGACGCGCGGGGGGAAGTTTTCGAGCACCCCGGCTTGTTGATGGCCGGGATGAACGGTACCACCGTCCGCCCGCCCCGGGAAGACGAGCTGATCCCCCTGCCGGAGGGGAGCCGGCTGTTTACCATCCCCGGCACCCCACCGATCGGCCTCGACCGGCGCGGGCGCCCGGTCATTTCCGACCGCCTCCCCCCCTCGCTGGGAGGCGGGGAGGCGCAGGCGGTATCGGCCTTTCTCGTCCCCGGCTTCACCCGCACCCTGCTGCCGGCCGGCGACTGGAGCCGCAAGCAGGTGCAGCTCCCGTTGTGGTCCTACACCGCCGTCGGCTGGTGCCTGGAAGAGGAGCGCTTCTACACGGCGGCGGTGCAGGTCGACCGCAACCCCCAGTGGCAGCCGCAGCACTACGACGACCGTCTGCTCGATCCCCTGGTGCGCCAGGCGCTGCAGCGCCATCCCGACAACCGTCTGATCGAACAGCTGGCCCGTTGCGCCATCGATTATCACTGCTTTGCCGCCAAAAACCTCTTTTTCCGCCGCTGGGAAGCCCCCTTGCCGACCTCGCCGGTCTGCAACTCCCGCTGCCTCGGGTGCATTTCATTGCAGGAGTCGGACTGCTGCCCGGCCAGCCAGGAACGGCTCTCCTTCGTCCCCACCGTCGAGGAGCTGTGCGAAGTGGCCGTGCCACATCTGCAGCAGGCGGAGAACGCCATCGTCTCCTTCGGCCAGGGTTGCGAGGGGGACCCGATCCTGCAGGCCGATCTGATCTGCGAAGCGGTGCGCGAAATGCGCCGGCAGACCGACCGGGGGACGATCAACTTCAATTCCAATGGCTCGATTCCGGCCGCCATCGATCGGCTGGCCGACGCCGGCGTCGATTCGGTGCGCATCTCCCTCAACTCGGTCCTCGAGCCTCTTTACGGTGCCTACTACCGGCCGCGGGGCTATACCTTCGCCGAGGTGCTGGAGAGCGTGCGCCGGGCCCGGCGCCGGGGGATGTTCACCATGCTCAACTACCTGGTCTTCCCGGGGGTGAGCGACCGTCCCGCGGAGGTGCAGGCGCTGGTGGCGCTGGTGGCCGAATCGGGAGTCGATCTGGTCCAGCTGCGCAACCTGAGTATCGACCCGGTCTTCTACTGCCAGAGCCTGGAGGTGGTTGGCGAGGGGATGGGGATGCGCACCATGATGGACCAGGTCAAGGCGCAAGTGCCGCGCCTGCAATACGGCTATTTCAACCGCACGCGGGAGACTTTCTACCCGGAGAATTACCCGACCGACTGGCCGATCCGTTAGCCTCGGCCGCTCACCCGCTTTCCACGAAATGATCAAGGAGAAAAGAATGCGACACGCTATACTGATGGTGCTGATAACCCTGATGCTGCTGCCGGCCGGCCAGGCCTGGGCCCAGGGGCAGACCCGCTATGTCTCCGACGAGCTGGTGGTCCTGTTGCGCCAGGGGCAGAGTGAAAAATTCAAAATTCTGAAGATGCTCAAGGCCAATACGCCGATGGAGGTTTTGCAGGAGGAAGAGGAGTATCTGCATGTGCGGATCCAGGACGGCACCGAAGGGTATGTCCTGAAGCAGTACATTACCAGTGATACCCCAAAACCGGTAATTATCGGCAGACTCGAGAAAGAGCGGGACAAACTGCGGGAGCAGGTAAAGCAGCTGCAAGCTCAGCAGGCACAGCTCAGCGGTGAGCTGGGGACGGTCCGCCAGGAGCACACCTCCGGCGAGGCCCTGGCCAACAGTCTGCGCCAGGAGCTGGAGGCGGTACAGGCCAAATTCGATTCCCTGCAGGAGCAGTCGGCCAAAGTAGTTGAGATTGCCGCCGAACGGGATCGGCTGGAAGCCCAGAATACCGACCTGAGTGCCGAAGTCGACCGCCTGCGCCAGGACAACGAGGAGATGTTTTTCACCGGCGCTATCAAATGGTTCCTGGCCGGAGGCGGGGTCCTGCTCCTGGGGATCGTGCTCGGCAAACTATCGCGCCGGAAGAAAAAAGGGTTCTCATATTGATCGCCGGCCCCGTCGAGCGGCGCCAGGAGAGCAAACTGGTGAAGATCACATCCTACATCCGGCCGGCACCGTCGTGGACGGTGGAAATGGTCCGAGCCTATCTGCAGAAACATCACCCGGAAGACTTTAATCTGGTCGATGTCAGTCAGCCCCAGGAGTATGCCGCCGGCCACCTGCCGGGGGCTCTGCTGTTGCCGCTCGACTCGCTGGAGGAGCGGCTGCACGAGCTCGACCCCGAGAAACCGACCATCGTTTATGGCGGCTCCGGACTCCCTGGTCGGGCAGCGGCCAATCTGCTGGTCAACGCCGGCTTTCAGCAGGTGCACTGCATGGAAGGGGGGGTGGCCGCCTGGCAGGGGAAGGCGGCTTACGGGTTGCCGCAGCAGGAGTTTGCTTTTTTTGCCGCCGCCGGCACGCCACAGGAGCATATCGCCCTGGCCTGGCGGTTGGAGGAGGGGGCGCGACTCTTCTATTCCGGGGTGGCCGAGCTGGTGCATGATCGCCAGGCCGCCAGCCTGTTTCGCGAACTGGTCACCGCCGAGGAACACCACAAAGTGACCCTGCTCTCCCTGTACGAGGGGGTCAGCGGACATCCGGCGGCGGCCGATTTTCCTCGGGGATTGCTGGCGCAGGAGCCGGCAGGGGAGTTGATGGAAGGCGGGATGTGGGTGGCCGAAGCCCTCGAATGGACCCAGGGGAAGCAGATCCGCGATATTCTGGAGCTGGCGATGAGCCTGGAGACCAACGCCTACGACCGCTACCTGCTGCTGCGCCGCCAACTGCCGGACGAAAACTCCCGCCGGGTATTCGAGATCCTCTCGGATGAGGAGCGGCGGCATCTGCAGAAGCTGACCGAACTCCTCACCCACTTCATCTGAGGCTGATCAGCCGCGGGGGTGGAAGAAGTAGACTGCCTCGGCGAGGAATTCTTCGAAGTCGCCCTCCAGTTCCCGGTAGTGTCGCCGCAGTTCCGGCAGCCCCTCGGCCAGGCGGTTGGGATAGCGCAGGC
>JACZKF010000095.1 GCA_014860175.1 Desulfuromonadales bacterium
TAGCAGAAGTGAGGGATGACGATCCCCGCCTGCTTCGCCGCCTCCAGGACATTCGTCCCCTCGGGGACGGTGACGGTTTGATTGTCGATGGTCAGTGTCGGCATCTGGAAACCCAGGAGCGTGATATGTGATGTGTGACAAGTGACAAGTCTCGGATTTGCATATTACTGATCACTCATCACCCATCACGCCTTTAGCTTTTTAGAGGGCAGCGCCCCCGCTTGATATGATCTTCCACCTCGTCGCCGAACAGCCGCAGCAGGCTTTCGATGGGGCCGACGGCCCCTTGCGCCAGGGCGCAGAAGCTCGTCCCGGTGATGTTGCGCAGCTGGTCGCGCAAGGTCTGCAGGTCGTCCATGGTCGCTTTCCCCGTCTCGATCTGCCGCAGCAGCCAGGAGACGAAGGGGAGGCCGTCGCGGCAGGGGGTGCACCAGCCGCAGCTCTCCCGGGCAAAGAAGTTGTTCAGATTGAGGGTCGCCTCGACCATGCAGGTCGTCTCGTCGAAGACGGTGACCCCGCCGGTGCCGAAACGGCTGCCGGCCTTCTCGATGGTATCGAAATCCATCGGCACGTCCAGCTGCCCGGCGGTCATGAAGGGGGTGGAGGCGCCGCCGGGGAGGCAAGCCTTCATCTTGCGCCCCTGCCAGACGCCGCCGCCGTGTTCCTGGATCAACTCCCGCAAGGTGATGCCGATCGGCGCCTCCAGACAGGGGGTCTGGTTGAGGTGGCCGGAGAGGCCGTAGAGTTTGGTGCCGGCTCCACTCTCTGTGCGGGCGAGACCGCGGAACCAGTCGGCGCCGTGGGCAATGATGTGCTGGACGTTGGCCAGGGTCTCCACGTTGTTGACCGTCGTCGGCTTGCCGAACAGCCCGCGCACCGCCGGGAAGGGGGGCTTGGAGCGGGGGTTGGCCCGCAGCCCTTCGAGGGCGTTGAGCAGGGCGGTCTCCTCGCCGCAGATATAGCGGCCGGCGCTGCGGTGGACGAAGATCTCGCAGGCGAAGCCTGAGCCGAGGATATCGCGGCCGAGAAACCCGGCCTGGCGCGCCTCGGCGATCGCCCTCTCCAAATTCTGGGCGCAACGTTCGTAGGCATAGCGGATGAAGACGTAGGCGACCGGGGTCTGCAGGGCATAGGCGGCGACCAGCATCCCCTCGATCAACTGGTGCGGGTCGGCCAGCAGCAGCTCGCGATCCTTGTAGGTCCCCGGCTCCATCTCATCGCCGTTGCAAACCAGGTACTTCTCCCCCAGCTGGTCGGCGGGGAAAAAGGTCCACTTGAGGCCGGTGGGAAAGCCAGCCCCCCCGCGGCCGCGCAGCCCTGACTCCTTGACCGTCTCGCGCACCTCGGCCGGCGTCATTTTCACCGCCTTGCGCAGCCCCTCGTAGCCGCCGCTTCTCTGGTATTCGGCCAGGAAGGCGGTCTCGCCCGGGCGGCGGTTCTTGAAGAGGACTTGCGGGGTATCGGTCATCGAAACGTCGCCTCAGCAAGGTTTCTCCCTCTCCCTCGAGGGAGAGGGTCGGGGTGAGGGGGAATCCGCTCGCCGCCCCTCACCCTAGCCCTCTCCCCGGGGGAGAGGGGACAAGGCCGCCTGGCGCTCCTGCGCCAAAATTTCATTGATCCGTTCCTTCGTCAGATCACCGTAGGTGGTCAGGCCGATCATCATCGCCGGCGCCTCGCCGCAAGCCCCGAGGCAACAGGTCGGCAGGAGGGTAAAGATGCCGTCGGCCGTTGTCCCCCCGGGGACGATGCCGAGTTTCTCCTGCAGATAGCCGTAGACCTGCTCCCCCCCCCGGCTCCAGCAGCAGATCGAGTCGCAGACGTGGATCACCCGCCGGCCGACCGGTTGGCGGAAAATCTTGTCGTAAAAGGTGGCGACCTCCTCCACCTGCACCGGTGACAGCCCGAGGATCTCCCCGGCCAACTCCACCCCCTCGTCCGGCACCCAGCCGCAGTTGTTCTGGATCGCCCGCAGCAGATCAATCACCAGCTCGCGCGGATGCGGCATCTCGGCGGCGCGAGTGCGGAACTCTTCAAGCTGAGTTTCAGTCAGCAGTGCATTCAACGTTCACCTCGAATATTGCGGCCCGCGTCCGATCAGTCGGATCAGTCCGATCGGTCCGATCGGTCTGATCCGAAGCGGGCCGCCCTCTTTTTCTCACCGGTCGATATCCGCCAGCACGAAATCGACCGACCCGAGAATAGTGATCAGATCCGCCACTAGCCAGCCGCGAGCCATCAGCGGCAACGCCTGCATGTGGGCGAAGGAGGGGGTACGGATGCGCAGCCGGTAGGGGACGCTGTCGCCGTCGCTCACCGCGTAGTAACCGTACTCCCCCTTGGACGACTCGATGGCCCGGTAGCACTCGCCGACCGGCGGCGCCATCCCCCGGGTGACGTTGATGAAATGGGGGATCAGGCTCTCGATGTCGTTGAGCATGTCGTGGCGCTGCGGCATGCAGTAGCGGTAGTCGTCGGCAACCCAGCGCCCTCCCGGCATCGTCTCCGCCGCCTGGCGGACGATGCGCAGGCTCTGGCGCATCTCGGCCATCCGCACCTGGTAGCGGGCGAAGCAGTCGCCGCCGGTGGCGGTGGCCACCTCGAAATCGAACTGTTCATAGCCGCCGTACGGCATGCTGCGCCGCAGGTCCCAGGCGAAACCGCAGGCGCGCAGGTTCGGTCCCGAGAGACCATGGTCGATCGCCTCGTCGAGACCGATCGCGCCGATCCCCTCGGTGCGGGCGCGAAAGATCGGCCCGTCGGTGAGGAGGAGATCGAACTCCCGCAACCGCGCCTCGAAATGGGCCGTGAAGGTGTCGACCAGCGTTTTCCACCCCTCGGGGAGATCGGTCGGCAGGCCGCCGATGCGGAACCAGGAGGGGTGCATGCGGCCGCCGGTGATCGCCTCCATGATGTCGAAGATCTTCTCCCGCGAGTCGAAGGCGTAAAAGACCGGCGTCATCGCTCCGACGTCGTGGGCATAGGTCCCGAGCCAAACCAGATGATTGGCGATGCGAAACAGTTCACACAGCATCACCCGGGCCGTGACGGCGCGCGGCGGCACCTCCACTCCGAGCAGGCTCTCCACCGGATAGAGGTAGGCGAGGTTGTTGAGTACGCCGGAGAGGTAATCGACCCGGTCGGTATAGGGGATGTACTGGTTCCAGTGCTGGCGCTCCCCCATCTTTTCCGCCGCCCGGTGATGATAGCCGATGTCGGAGTCGACGTCGACGATCTCCTCGCCGCGCAGCTTGAGGATCTGCCGCAGCACGCCATGGGTGCCGGGGTGCTGCGGGCCGAGATTGAGCAGCATCGGGCGCTCATCCTCCCCCACCGGCCGCCCCTTGAAGTACTCGTCGGCCGGCCGCGGCTCCATCCGGGCGGCGGTGGCGGCATTGAAGGGGGGCATCTCGGTCCCCCGGTAGGGGTGCTCCTTGCGCAGCGGGTGCCCCTGCCAGCACTCGGGCATCAGGATGCGGCGCAGGTCGGGGTGGCCGGCGAAGCGGATGCCGAACATGTCGTAGACTTCGCGCTCGTACCATTCGGCCGAGGCCCAGACGCCGGTGACGCTGGGGAGTTCGGGATACTCCCCCGACAACGGCACCTTCACCCGCAGATACCCTGGGTCGTCGAAGTTGAGCAGGTGGTAGACGAGGGTGAAGTCGCTCTCCACCTTCTGCTTGCGGGTGCGCTCGTCGATGGCCGTCAGATCTTCGAGCCGGCGAAAGCGTTTCGGCGCCTGGTGCTTGAGGTAGTGCAGCAGTTCGGGAGCGTCCTGCGGGGCGGCAGTGAAGGTCGGCATGTCGGCCCCCGCCACCTCCCTGACCCGCTCGCCAAAGCGCTGCTGCAGGGCGTGTCGCAGATCGGGGGTGGAGGCGGGAAATTCCAGTTTCGGCTGCGGCGGCCGCCACATCAGTTCGGAGCGGCTCTGCCAGAAATGAGGGGGCTGCAGGGAAGTGCCGCGAATCGGCGTGTTGCCGTACCCCGGCCCCCGGGGGTCGCGGCTTTTGCTGACGCCATCTTCGAGCACCGGGGCGGTCGTCCCCTCGCTGCCGCCGGCCAGGTGCAGCACCTTGCGCGCCGGCCGTTCACTGCGGCGGATCTTGTCACGCAGCAGCAAGATCCCTTCCATGAACGCCTCGGGGCGCGGCGGGCAGCCGGGGATATAGACGTCGACCGGCAGAATCTGGTTCACCCCCTGGATCACCGAGTAGACATCGTACATCCCGCCGGAATTGGCGCAGCTCCCCATGGAGACGACCCATTTGGGGTTGGCCATCTGCTCATAAAGACGCAGAATCGATGCCCCCATCTTCTTGAACGGAGTGCCGGAGATGACCATCAGGTCGGCCTGCCGTGGCGACGGGCGCAGCACTTCGGCGCCGAAACGAGCCAGGTCGTGGCGCGGCGTCATGCTGGTCATCATCTCGACGAAACAGCAGGAGAGGCCGAAAAACATCGGCCACAGACTGTTGCTGCGCCCCCAGTTGATCAGGTCATCGAGATTGGTGAGCAGGACGTGGTCAGGAATCTCCTCGCTCATCCCTCTCTCCCCCTTTTTGCCCGATGCATCCGCCCGGGACCCCAGTCGAGGCCACCGGTCTTCCACAGATGGATCAAGCCGACGAAGAGAATCCCGATGAAGAAGGCGACATTGAAAAAACCGGCCCAGCCGAGGGTATCCCAGGCGACCGCCCAGGAGACGACGAAGATCATCTCCACATCGAAGACGATGAAGAAGATGGCGACCAGGTAGAAGGGGACCGGTTCGGAGAGGCGCGCCTCACCGCTCGGCAGCACCCCCGACTCGTACGGTTCCCCCTTGACCCGGCCGCGGGTCTTGTCCCCCAGCCACCAGGCCAGAAACAGCAGCAGCAGGATCAGGAGGACGGCGATACCGACGTACAGGCCGAGAGAGATCAACGACTCGAAAGACGGGGGGACTTCCCCCC